>SLSG01000140.1 GCA_007130545.1 Bacteroidales bacterium
AAATGGATTCCTGGCAGAAGCTGATCCGGGTGCTGACCCACGAGATCATGAACTCCATCACGCCCATTGTGTCGCTTTCATCGACGGTGAAGGACCTGCTGATTGACGAGGAAAACACCCTTCTGAGGGAGGACATAGACAGGGATGATGTGGAAAGCGCACAGAGTGCCCTGAATACGATTGAGCGGCGCAGCCAGGGACTGCTGAACTTTGTGCAGATATACCGCAACCTGACACGGATCCCCAAACCGAACTTCCGCTATTTCCCGATACAGGAGTTGTTTGACCGGGTCGAGAACCTGCTGATGCCCAAGATACAGGACCGGAACATCGACTGTACCTGCAAGGTGGTGCCGCCCGGACTGATGCTTACGGCCGACCCCGATCTGATCGAACAGGTGTTGATCAACCTGGTGATAAACTCCATCCATGCGGTACAGGATGTGAAGAAACCAAAGATTCGCATTGTGGCCACCCTGTCAGCAAATAACCGTATCTCCGTTTCGGTGGCCGACAATGGCTATGGCATAAAGCCCGACAACATCGAGAAGATCTTTGTGCCTTTCTTTACGTCCAAGAAGGAGGGATCCGGAATCGGACTCAGTCTCTCACGCGAGATCATGCGTCTGCACAAGGGGAGCATCGCCGTGCGGTCCAAACCGGAGGTGGAGACAAGTTTCACACTGCATTTCTGACCGCGAAGTGTCCGCCAGCGAACGCTGCCTGTTCACTTTTAAACACCCTTCCCGGCACCGTGCCGATCCGACAATTAGCATAAACACCCTACTTACAGCAGGTTATCCCTGATGGCACATTTTTGGCTGGTCATGATGTAAAATTTGACCCCAAATTTGATCCAGATGTATACCTTTCGCATATTCCTCATTGTGGCCGCCGGTTTGATGCTTCCTGTTTTGTCGACTGGCCAGTCGGTCTGGACTTTGGAACGCTGCTTTGACCACGCACTTAGTAACAACCTGCATATCAAACAGCAAGAGTTTGCCGAAGAGCGTACCCGCAATGACCTGCGCCAAAGTTATGCCAATCTTTTTCCCAACCTGAATGCCATTTCCCAGCAGGGGTATAATTACGGGCGCACCATCGACCCATTCACCAATGAGTTTGCCACTGAAAGCGTCGCTTTCCAGCGTGTGTACGGATCCAGTAACGTTACCCTTTTTGCCGGCTTTCAGAATATCAATAATATTCGCCTGCACCTGGCTCAGAATACGGCATTCCGCTACGACACCGAAAGGATGCAGAACGACATCATTCTCTCCATTGCCTCGGCTTACCTGCAAATTCTTTATTTCAAGGACATGGTGGAGGTAACCCGCCAGCAGCTTGACGTAATGGAGCAGCAGGTGGAACGAACCCGCATCATGATGCAGGGTGGAACGGTTGCACGAGGAGCCATGCTGGAGATAGAGGCCCAGGCCGCACAGGAGCGCCTGAACCTGTTGAACATGGAAAACAACCTGAACCTGGCTTACCTGGAGCTGATCCATATGTTGGACCTGGATCCGGGCGAACCATTTACGATAGAGCGTCCCGACCTGGCGGTTGGGGAGGAATACCTGTTCCAGGATCCGGCCGTTGTGCTTGAGAAAGCCCTGGGGTTTGAGCCTTCGGTAATGGCTGCAGGTCAGCGCATCCGGATGGCCGAAAGCGGACTGGCCATGGCGCGCGGGGAACAGAGTCCGCGCATCAGCTTCGGCGCATCTTACGGTACGGGTTATTCGGGCGCTGCCAGGAGGCAGATCGGGCAGGAAAGTACAGGACAGTTTACAGAAATTGGACGCACGGCATCCAATGAGGCGGTGGTCAGGGAACTGACCATGCCCATTTTTGAACGGATCTCCTACCGCGACCAGATCAAGGAAAACATGAACCAGGCCATCCAACTGGAATTGTACATTCCTATTTTTAACCGCCTGCAGGTCCGCCGCCGTATCCAGAATTCACGCGTCGACCTGGAAACGGCCCGGATAAGTTATGAGATCACGAGGAACAACCTTACGAAAACCATTGAACAGGCCCATGCCGACGCCACCGCAGCCTACCAGCGCTACCTGGCCACCACCAAATCGCAGGAGGCCTTCCGCGAGTCGTTCAAGGATTCAGAACAACGCCTTAACCTGGGCATGATCAGCATGGTGGAATACAATGAGGCCAAGGCAAGGCTCGCACGTTCGGAAGCGGATGCGCTGCAGGCCAAATACGAATATATTTTCTCTGCCAGGATCCTGGAGTTTTACCAGGGCCGCGGATTCAATCTATAGGATAATGATCGTGGGACAGGCATGCGGTCAGCCCCTCCGCCACTCCTGACCATGCCAACAATAAGTCCCACGATCGCCCATTTTCTTTTGCGTGTGTTTCATGCTCCTTCGGGAGCAAAAAAAAGCTGCCTCTCGGGGCAGCTTTTTGATTCTGGTCGTGATGCCGCGGGCATGTCAGACTGCGTGCGGGCAGCACAGGGCTAATTCGCAGGAAGCACCAGGCTACTTCACGGGCAGCACCAGCGGACGGTTCTCCAGATGTTTCTCCATCTCCAGGTGCGGCACGCCTTCCTTATACCAGTCCGGCGCCTCGGCACCCTTCAGGTAGTGGTCGAGGAACTCCATCATGCGCATGGCATAGTCGATCTGGTTGGCCTGCTTGCGCAGTCCGTGGTTCTCGCCCTTGTACTGCAGCATCACCACAGGTTTGCGGAGGCGGCGCAAAGTGTTGTAGTATTCCACGCCCTGGGTGAAATCCACCGCGCCGTCCTTGTCGTTGTGCATCAGCAGCAGCGGGGTGTTCACCTGTGCGGCAAAATAGACGGGGGAGTTGCGCTTGTAAGCCTCCCAGTTGTCCCAATAGCCCGAGGTAAGCCGTCCCTGGCTGCTCTCGAAAATGGCCTGGTTGGTTCCGCCGGTGTTCCAGTAGATCAGGCTGTACATGCTGATCATATTGGTCAGCGGTGCCCCGGCCACTGAGGCCTTGAATCGATCGGTCTGGGTGATCAGGAAAGAGGTCTGGTAGCCGCCCCAGGAGTGCCCGTGAATGGCCACGTTTTCGGCATCCACAATGCCGGTCTCAATGGCCGCATCCAAAGCCGGAAGCACGCACCAGACGGCCGACATGCCCGGGTCGTTCATGGTATAGGAGATGTCGGGCATCAGCACGGCATAGCCATTGCTGGTATACATGCTGCGGTTCCATCCGCCGCCGGGGAAGCTAGGACGATTGTAGGCATTCAGTCCCTGCGTCAGCCGCTCATAGATATAGACCACTGTCGGATAGCTCTTGCCCTCCTCATAGCCGGCGGGAAGAAAGATGGCCGCCTGCAGGGTATCTCCCTTGTCGCTGACAAAGCTGATCAGGCGCGATCCGGGCGACCAGGCAAAATTGGCCTGCTCCGGATAGGTTTCGGTCAGTTTCCTGGCCACGGAAAGGTCGCGGTTGAAGGCAATGTGGTAGTCTGCCGGTTCGGTAACGGTCTGGCGGGTAAAGATGTAGGCCTGTGCGTTTTTAGCCTTGCTTAAGCCCCCGAACAGGGCATCGTCGTGGAGCAAGACGCGGGCCCCCGGACGGCCATTGTCGATGCGGGCAAGTCCGGCACGCTTGGTGTCCTGGTCCATGAACATCATGTAGAATGGCTGGCGGAAGTCAATGCCTTTTTCATTTTCTTCCAGGGTGTATCGCATCTGGTACACCCTGTTGTTTTCTGCCCCATCAAGGGTGAGCCGTTCGCCGCTGCGGCCATTGGCAGCCACCCGCCATACATCGTGGTTGTCACGCAGCACCACAAAGCGGGAGTCGTGGGTCCATCCCCAATAGGGCGTGGGGGGAAACTCCACGTTTACGTCAACCAGCTGGTTAATAAAGGTCGTGGGCAGGTTTTCGGTGAGGTTTATTTTCTGGTCTGTTTCCAGGTTGTAGGCATGATAGTTGCCCTGGTCGTAGTAGGCCAGCAGATTCCCGTCGGGCGAAAGGTCCAGGCCTCCCCTGGCAGCTTGCCCTTCAAGGATCATTTTTCGCAGTCCGCTGCGGGTATCGATGACCCAGATATCCCGGAAATTCTGCCCGCTTAGTCCCGCATCCAGCTCATAGGGACCGGTATCTATGCCGATGGCATACCGCCCCCTTGGGTAGGTCATGACCATGCGCAGGGTATCGGTGGCAAGTTGCACAAAGTGTTGTTCGCGGATATGGTACACAGACACAAAGTTGAGGTTCTTGTCCATCTGCTCCCGATTCTGCTGAACCGACTGTAAACGAGTGTCCTCCCAATGCCAGAGCACCAGGTCGGGCCGCTCTTCCTCATTTTTGGGCGGGGTTTTGTCTTCCTTTTTTTCGTCGGATGCTTCTGCATCGCCTTCACCGGCTTCTCCTTCTTCACCTGCTCCTCCCTCGTTCCCTTCTCCCTGCGTTTCGGCCTTGGCGGCCTCCTCTTTCTCCTTCTCTATGCGTGCAAGGGCCTCCTTGGTCATTTTCACGGGATGGATGCCAAAGAACAGGCTGTTCAGGTCCTCTGTGAAGGAGGGTGTCCGGTTAGGACTGACGGTCATGTTCTCCGGGAAACCGGGATGGTCGGCCGGATTGAAGACCACCTTGGAAGGGTTGCCCCGCTCAAAGCCACGGAAACCGACCACGCTGTGCAGGTCCCCGTCCCAGTCTTTGTCTTCCACCGCCTTCAGCACGGCCAACGCATCCCCTTCCTCTGTCCAGTTCAGCGATTTGTACACGGCCTTGTCGCTTTCCGGGGCGAGGATCTCGCCGCTGTCCATCGAGCGCAGCATGATGCCGTTCCCGGCCTTGCCGGTGGCGTCCACGATCCAGGCCAGCCATTTGCCGTTCTTGTTGAACGAGAATGAAGCCACGTTGCCGAAGTTGAACCGGTTTTTAAGCGCCAGGTTGTACAGCAGCATATCGGTGCCTTTGCCGGCATCGCTGCCGGATCCAGGCTTGGGCGTGGACAGGTGGATGGCCATCCATGCCGGGTTTTCTCCTGAGAAGGAAAAGGACCGGACGGATTCAAATTCGGTTTCTTCCATGTCTGAAAGCCTGACAACGCGCAGCTTGTTCTGTGGCTGGTTGTCGCGGCTGGCCTTCTTTTTTGCTTCCATCGTCGGGAACTCCGTAAATGCCAGGTAGGTGGAGTTGGCATTGAACTGAACTGCCCGGCCGGAGCCCGAGGCCTCGCCAATGTCCCACACCTTTCTGATGGTGTCGGTGGTGTGCTGCAGGATCAGCTGGGCGTCGCCGTGGTTGGGGCTGTACCACCAGGCCAGCCATTGTCCGTTATCAGAGAGCGTGACCGACTGGGGAGCAACGTACTTCCACTCGGCCACGTCCTGCCATGTTACCGGCGGAAGGGTCTCCTGTGCCTGAAGGCTTCCTGCCGACAGGGCAATAAGGGCCAGGACCATGGAGGTGGCCCGGGAAAAGAATTTGGTGTTCATAAAAATTTGGAGTTAGAAAGGAATAAAGGTTGACCGCCTTTCTATGTTGGCGGATTGATTTTATCGGCGCTAAGATAAGAAAAATATGACCGCCGCGGAAAAGTCCTCCGGGTTGTCGGCATGCAGCCAGTGGGTTCCGTTTTTGATCGTTTCGATGCGGGCATTGGGGAACAATTCCTTTATCCGTCGGATGGCTTCGTCCGGCACATAGTCTGACTTTTCCCCTTTCAGAAAGAGGACCGGTTTTTCGAACGGAACGGGGGAGCCAACCTCGCGGAAGATCTCGCCCAGGTTTTCCTGCACGACTTCCAGGTTGACCCGCCAGCCGAGGCTGGATTTGTCTTTCCAGTAAATGTTTTTGGTGAGGAACTGCCGGATGCGGCGGCTTTTTATCTGTCCGCCCAGGGCCTCATGGACCTGGCTGCGGCTGGTGAATATGGACAGGTCGAGTCCGAGCATCGTGTCGATGAGTTGTTCGTGCTGGGGGTTGTGGCCGGAGGTAGTCGGACTGATGTCTGCCACAATGAGTTTGTCTATACTTTCGGGATGGTCGAATGCAAATTGCATGGCCGC
>SLSG01000323.1 GCA_007130545.1 Bacteroidales bacterium
CGTGCCAATCCCGGAAACAGGGCATTCAGCCTTCCGGCGAAGATCCAGCCCATGTCTCCGGTAAACGGGGTATGGCGGTACTGCAGATCTACCGACTGCCCCCAGGGGGAACGCAGATCGCGGGGGACAGTCCGCCGCTGCCAGTAGGCGGTCAGCCGGTACTCCATGGTCTGCATGCGGTTGGCATTGAAAAAGGAGGGCGTGTCGGCGGCTGATACAGCCTGGATGCGGGAGGTTCTCACAGAAGGGTTGAGCCCGAAAAAGTAAGGCCCCTTGCGGAAGCCAAGCGGCATGCTGGCCCCGAAACGCAGGGTTTTCTCCCGCCACAGGAAAGGCTCCGGATCAGAATCGCCCCTTTGAAAGTAAGAGCGGCGCAGGCCTGTTTCCGCCCGCAGGTCAAGTACCGGGTAAAAGCCATAATACCTGTATTGCAAATAATACTTCCCCAGCTCCTCATTCAGGTCATATTCATAGCCCAGGCTGGCGACCGAGGTGCTGAGCATGTTTTGCGACATCAGCGAAAAGCCGGGCGTGACCCCCAAATTGTCAACATCCACCGAAAAGGGACCCCAGCTGTGGAAATTAAACAGCTTGGGAAACTTGTAATAGGGCAAGGCCAGGTATTCATGACGCGGAACCCGGCTGCGCTTGACCACGCCGGCCTCCTGTTCAGTAAGCGCCTCGTACCACCTCACGGAATGGTCTTCCACCTGTTCGAGCGGGACTCCGTCGATTGAGCCGGAATCGGACCTGGCCACCCGGTATCCCATGGACGAATAGGCTGACCAGATCATGTGCAGGCCATCCGGGGAGACCGCCGCATCCAGGGCCCCGAACGGGGAAGACACCCACATTTCCACTTCCCGTGTCTGCAGGTCCAGGGCGTACACATTGTCCAGCCCGGAAAAGGCCGCATTGAAAAGGAGCTTGCCCGGGGAAAGGTAGGCGGGACGGGAAATCTCGGTATGGCCCGCATGGAACAGGGTGATGAAACCATCCGCATCCCCGCCGGTCATCACGATGCGCTTGCCTTCTTCATCCAGGGCAATGGCAAACACATGCCGGCCGTCCGCATGCCATGCCGGCATCATCAGAAAGTCGTTGCCCGGGGTGGAAAAACGCTCCAGCGGCATGCCACTCAGGGCATCAATGATCACGATGGCGTAGTGGTTCTGGTCGCTTACTTCGGTCACGGCCACCTTGCTGCCATCTGGCGAAACGGCCGGGGCAAAATACCGGGTCTTGTTTGTTAGTTTCCTTTTTTTTCCGCTGGCCATGTCGAAAACATGCACCTCTGACCAGTTGCGGTGCTCCCAGCGGGGATCGGGGCGGAGCTCCGCCCACACCACCATGCTGCCGTTCGAAGAGAAAAACGGGGCCTGGAAAAACCCGGGAGTGAACAGCTTCCGTTCATTTCCCAGGAGGTCCATTACCACCACCCGTGGAATATCCCCGAGCCCGGTTCGCAGGGCAATGAACGTACTGTCGCCGACAAAGGAAAGTTCCCGGTAACTGGTAAACAGCTTTTTATCGGGTGAGATGACCTCATGGCCGGTATAGTCATGGGCCTCCAGTTGCCTGGTCCAATGGTCCTCCAAAACCCGGAAGGTCTCCCGGTACAACCCACTTTGATTGAGCCCGGTTTCCCTTCTGAGTGCAATGTTAAGGGGGGTGATCGTATAAGGCCTGCGGGCGATGTACTCCATGACCTTGTCCCACAAATCCGCCCCGTGATGCACCCGGGAGCCTGCCACCATCTGGTAACCCAGTTCGTAATAATTGGGCACATGGTCCCGGAAGGATCCCAGCAGCGCTTTGTCAAACGAGTAAAGGCCCTTTTCCAGGACCTGGGCCCTCAGCCCTTGCTCAAATGCAGGAATCCGTCCCCTTCCGCCAGGGGTCAGGGCCGTCTCCGCCACCACGGCATCCCCCTCCATCCACCAAAGCGGATAGAACAGTCCGACCATGATCCCTGTTGCCTGCTCCCCCAGCAACAGGGTTAGCAGCCGCGTGATGCCCTGGTTCAGCTTGTCGATCTGTACCACATGCCGGAATTCGTGCACGGCCAGTCCTTCGAGCCAGTCAGATCCGTCATTGGTAGCCGGGGGATTGGTGAACATCTCCAGGCGGGCCGGCGCCCAGCTTACAAAGCCGTTGGGAATCACCGTCTGGCTGTGGATGATCACGGATACCTTGCGGGGCCTGTGTCCCAGGCTGTTGCTTCCCAGCTCATAGGCATATTCAAGCACATCGGCAATGTAGGCTGCCTGGTCCACGTAATTCTCCGGAAAGATCAACTGGAAATTTGCGGTATGGATCTGTTTCCAGCGCAAGGAAGCCGGGTCCTGACCCCAGGTAAAAAACTGTGCTTTTGCAGGCATCAAAGACCCTGGCATCAGACCCGAAAGCAGGCCAAAAAACACCCCCAGAAGCAAAATACGACAGCCCCTTTTTTTCATCGCATGTATTAAAAATCACCGTCCTTCACTGGTCCCCGAAATACTGCCACAGCGGATCTCCTTCCGGCGGCGGTGCCACGATTTCAAGCCTTTGTTTGCTTACCGGATGCAGGAATGCCAGGGACCTGGCATGCAGATGGATACTGGCATCCTGGTTCGAGCGGGGAAAGCCATATTTCAGGTCCCCTTTGATCGGACAGCCAATGGCCGCCAACTGGGCACGGATCTGGTGGTGCCGCCCGGTAAGCAACTCCACTTCCAGCAGGTAATACCGGTCACTGCTGCCCAGTATGCGGTACTTCAGCAGGGCGTTTTTGGCCCGGGGCGCATCCTCTGTGCAGACGTAAGACTTGTTCTGCTTTTCGTTTTTTGCCAGGAAGTGTTCCAGCTGTCCTTCTGTTTCCGGTGGTTTTTCGGCCACCACGGCCCAGTATTTCTTTGACAACTGGTGCTGCCTGAGCATTTCGTTGATACGGGCCAGGCCCTTGGAGGTCCGCGCAAAGATCACCAGTCCGCTGACCGGCCTGTCAATCCGGTGGGCCACGCCCAAAAAGGCCGCTCCCGGCTTGTTGTATTTGACGCGGATATACTCCTTCACGACATCCGACAAGGGTACATCACCTGTCTTGTCGCCCTGTACGATCTCTGAAGGGCGCTTGTTGACGATGATATAGTGATTGTCTTCGTAAAGTACACGCTGCTCAAAGCGTGCAACCGGATCTGTGGGTTTGTCTGCCATGAAAATGCGCCGGCAATTAAAACGGCCAGAAATTGTTGTCGTACCAAACCTGCTCGGTGAGTTGCTTGTTCAACTCGATCAGCAGCTTGTGGTGTCCCCTTTCCCAATTGGCCAGCCAGTCGTATAATTCCTTCTCGTTTGGATCCACAGCCTCCTGGGCGCGGGCTGAATAGACCTCGATGGACTTGTTCTCCATGTCGATGGCGGCCGAGATCGCGGCGGCCTCGAAACCGGCACCGGAGATTTCCTTGATGACGGAATCGGTCAGGATGGTATTTGCAATGCTGTCGTCGCCTGAGGCCTTGTCCAGTTCGTTCTGGTCAAACTTTCCCGTTTTATGATAGTGAGACAGTTGTTTTTGCAGGAACTCAATATGCAGCTGCTCCTCATCGGCCATCACATTGAAGATCTTTTTGACCCCTTCGCTGGTGGTCTGCTCCGCAACCTTTGCATAGAGTGCCTTGCCCCTGGCTTCCATGATGACCGCTTTTTTCAGGATATCGGTAACCGTGTTTGAAGTCATATCGGATGGTTTTATTGGTTTATATTGACTTTTCGCTTCTGTCAAACAAATTTAGACTTTTTAATACAAAGACGGCTTTCCGGGGCCCAAAATAAAAGTGTATTTTTGTCGGAAACCCCTTGTTTATGGAGTGGGCAGTTGAGAAAGCCGTCGTGGAACTTTACCGGAACTGGAGCGGGCAAACCCCCTCAAGGCTGGTCCCCTTGCCACCCTCCGGTTCGAACAGGCAGTATTTTCGCCTGCTCGGAGCAGGAGAGCCGGTCATTGCGGCATTCAACCCGGATGTCAGGGAAAACAATGCCTTTCTGTACCTGAGCAGGCATTTTGCAGGCAAGGGACTTCCCGTACCAAAGGTCCTGGCAGCCGAAGAGGGAGATGCCCACTGCTACCTGCTGACCGACCTGGGAGATACGAGCCTTTTCTCGCTGCTGCCCGCACAGGCAGATGAACGCGGTTTTCCGGACGAGATTATCCGACTCTATAAAAAAACCATTGACTGGCTGGCGGTCTTCCAGGTAAAAGGCGCAGAGGGACTGGACTTCGGCATCTGTTATCCGCGGCACGCATTTGACCGGCACTCGATGATGTGGGACCTGAATTACTTTAAGTATTACTTCCTGAAGTTGTCGGGGGTCCCGTTCGATGAGCAGAAACTGGAAGACGATTTTGAGCGCTTCACCGCCAGGCTGCTGGAAGTGGACAATGCCTTTTTCATGTACCGCGACTTCCAGTCCAGGAATGTGATGGTGGTCGACGGGGAGCCCTGGTTTATTGACTACCAGGGCGGAAGGCGGGGCGCCCTGCAGTACGATATTGCCTCCCTTTTGTTCGACGCCAAGGCCAACATCCCTTTCGGGCAGCGGACGGAGCTGCTTGGCCATTATATAGACAAGGTTTCCAGGCTGTTGACTTTGGATCCGGATCGCTTCCGAAGCTCGTTCTTTGACTTCGTACTGCTGCGTATTATGCAGGCACTGGGTACTTACGGGTTTCGTGGCGGGGTAGAGAAAAAAACACTTTTCCTTCAGAGCGTGCCCTATGCTCTGAACAACCTCCGGTGGATCATCGGAAACGGACTGCTGCCCGGCCATATCCCTTACCTGTCGGGCCTGATTGAAAGGATCGCCTCGGCTGACCCGGCTGATATTTTAAGTCCGACACCATCAGATGGCCTTACCCTGCAGATCAGAAGTTTCTCCTACAAACGCGGGATACCCGCCGACAACAGCGGGAATGGCGGTGGCTTCGTATTCGATTGCAGGGCACTTCCCAACCCGGGCCGCCAACCGGAAATGCGGGCACTCACCGGCAGGGACCGGGAAGTGAGGGGGCTGCTGCAGAAGGAACCTTCGGTGGAGCAGTTCCTGAAGCCGGTCGAAGGGCTGGTTGGCAATGCCGTGGAAAATTACCTTTCAAGGGGATTCAACAGCCTGATGGTCAGTTTCGGATGCACGGGCGGGCAACACCGTTCGGTTTACTGTGCCGAGAAACTGGCAAAGTCCCTGGGTAAAAAATACCCGGTCAAAATCGAGCTTGTCCATTGCGAACAGCCATACTGGCCTATACAAACCTGAGCGACCTGGCATGAAGGCGATGATCTTTGCAGCGGGACTTGGAACGCGGCTGGCCCCATTTACCAGCCAGGCCCCAAAGGCGCTTGTGCCGCTGGGAGGCAAGCCGATGCTGCAAAGGGTCGCGGAAAAACTGATCGATGCCGGGGCCACGACCATCGTGGTGAATGTGCACCATTATGCGGACCAGGTAGCAGACTTTCTTAAGGGCCTGAACGGGCCAGGCGTGAAGTTTATCATTTCTGAGGAATCAAAGCTGCTGCTGGAAACCGGGGGTGGATTGAAAAAAGCCGCTTGTCATTTGGGGGGAGTCGGACCCGTGATTCTGCACAATGCTGATGTACTGAGCGACATCGACCTCGGAGGAATGGTACGCCAGCACCTTTCCTCCGGCGCGATGGCTACCCTGGCCGTGAGCCGCAGGACTTCCACAAGGTATTTTCTGTGGGATGAAGGCGGACGGCTGGGCGGCTGGGAGAACAGGACGACCGGCGAAAGGATACGATGCAAAGAACACAGCAAAACGGCTCTTGAACCAATGGCTTTCAGCGGGATCCACGTGATCGATGTCGGATTGTTCAGGCATTTTCCGGAGGCAGATGTGTTCTCCATCAACCAGGTGTACCTGCGCCTGGCAGCGACCCATCCGGTCATTCGCTATGTGCATGACCACCGGTTCTGGGCAGACATCGGCACACCCGATAAGCTACGACAGGCAGAGCAGTTGTATCAAAGGGAGCGGGAACGTTTTGAAATTAAATGAACCTATGAAGCCATTCCTGGAAGAGATCGCCGAACACGTCATGAGGCACTATGCGGGATCCACGGGCGACATTTGCCTGGTGACCCCCAACCGCCGGGCTGGCCTGTTTTTCAGGAAACACCTGGCTGCCCGCATCGCCCGCCCGATTTGGGCCCCGGAAGTGCTGAGCATTGAAGACTTCGTCAACCGCGTAAGCAAACTCGAAGTACTGGACAACACCAGCCTGCTGTTTGCTTTTTACCAGGTCTACCTTGAGGTGGAAGGGGAAGCCGCAAAGCCGATCGATGAATTTATGCATTGGGCGCCTGTCCTGCTGCGTGATTTTGACGAGATCGACGCCACGGCAAAGGAACCGGAGGAATTGTTTGACTACCTGCGGGACGTGAAGCGCATTGAGACCTGGAATCCGGACGGGACACCGCTGACCGAATTCCAGAAGAACTACCTGGATTTTTTCAGCAAGTTCAGTGATTACCACCGGGTCCTGACCGCCGGGTTGCTCAGTCAGGGGAAAGCCTACCAGGGCCTTTCCTCCCGGGAGGCTGCCCGGCTGATCGGGCAGGGAACGGACCTCCCCTGGAAAAAGATCGTCTTCGCCGGGTTCAATGCCCTGAACCGTTCGGAGGAAGCCATCATTGACAAACTGATAAAGGATGGGAAGGCGGACTTCCTGCCCGACCATGACCCGTATTATACCGACGATACCGAAAACGAAGCCGGACTTTTCATACGCAGGTACCTGAAAAAATGGGGCTTAAAAAAAGCAGAAAGGGTCTCTGCCTTTGCATCCGGACATAAGCACATCAGGATACTGGGGATCGCCAGGAATGTGAACCAGGCCAGGCTGGCCGGGAACATTCTGGCTGCAGAAGATGCCCCCCCGCTGAATGTCGATACCGCCGTGGTCCTGGCCAATGAGGACCTGCTGATCCCGGTGCTGAACGCCCTGCCGGAAGCTGCGGCGGGCATCAATGTCACCATGGGGTATCCCCTGCAGAAAACCAATATGTTCGGGTTTTTTGATGCCCTGTTTCAGCTTTTCCTGAATGCAGACCGGCTCCGCAGGGACGACAAACAAACGCCTCCCCCCTATTACCACCGGGACCTGAGCCGTTTTTTCACCCATTCCTGCACCGCCATGCTGTGGGAAGAGCAGCAGCAGGCCCAGCAAAACCATGGCGGGCCGGACCCGTCCGTCTCCCTGGCAAATATCCTGGCCTTTTCGAACCGTTCGTTTTTTCACTTCGGGGACCTGCAGCGCATGGAAGGGGTGCCGGAATCCTTTGGGGAGGATTTTCGCTTTTTGGCGTCGGATTGGAATGCGAATCCGGAGGAGGTCTTCCCTTCCCTGCTGAACCTGGTTACCCGCCTGGATGTGCGATTCAGGGAAAAGGCCGGAACGCAGGGGAAAGACATCGTCCATACCCCATTTTTCCTGGATTTTGAATCCCTTTATTACTTTGCCGCGATCTTCCGAAGGATACAGGCCTTTATGAAAGATTTGCCGTTTTTGGGCAAGCTGGAAACCCTCGCCGGACTGTTCAGGCAAATGGCAGCAGAAACCCGCCTGTCATTCTCCGGTGAGCCGCTGGAGGGACTGCAGGTCATGGGGGTGCTGGAAACACGCAACCTGGACTTTAAGAATGTCATTCTTATCTCAGCCAACGAGAGCATCCTTCCCAGGTCCCGCTCCGTAAATTCATTTGTGCCCTACGACGTAAAAAAGAAGTTCGGCTTGCAGGTGCATACCGAAAAAGATGCCACCTATGCCTACCACTTCTACCGCTTGCTGCAGAGGGCCGAGCATATTCACCTGATTTACAATACCCAGACCGGGGATATAGGCAGCAGCGAAAAAAGCCGTTACATCACCCAGATACAGCATGGACTGGGGAAAATCAACCCGCAGATACAACTCTCTGAAGAGATCGTTTCCCTGCCGCCTCCTCCCGCGGCCATGTCAGGCACGATCCAGGTGGAAAAGTCAGATTTGGTGATGGACCGGCTCTTACAGGCAACACAAAGGGGGCTTTCCCCCTCGGCCCTTGGTTTGTACATCAGCTGTCCCCTTCAGTTTTTCCTTTCAAGGGTCTGCAGGATTGAAGAGCCGGCAGACCCCGAGGAAACCATTGACTCGGCGACCATGGGCACAGTGATCCATGGGGTACTGGAGGAGTTGTACCGGCCATTCAGTGGAGGTGGACTGCTCCCCGGAGACATCGGCAACATGGTCCGGGATGCTGAACGGATCACGGGTGAACAATTTGAGAAGCATTACCCCCAGGGGGATATCCGGAGCGGGAAAAACCTGCTGTTGTTTCACCTGGCCAAACAATACATAACGGACTTCCTGAGAAAAGAAAAAGACTTCCTCGGACATTGCGTTGGCAATGGCTTGTCTTTTCGGCTTGTCGGACTTGAACAATTGCTCGAAACCGGCATTTCCCCCGGGGGGGAGAACGGCGGATCGCCCATAAAGATCAGGGGCAAAGCCGACCGGATCGATCTGCTGGATGGCACCATTCGCATCATCGATTACAAGACCGGAAAGGTGGATGATTCTGAACTGAAGTTTGACTCGTGGGACCAGGTCATCCGGGACAATAGCCGGGGCAAGGCCTTTCAGTTGCTTACCTATGCATGGATGTACCAAAAAATGAACCCGGAGGCTGCCGGGATCATGCCGGGCATCATCAGCATGCGGGGCATTGGCAAAGGATTGCTGACGCTGACTTTCCCGGGCGGGAGCGAAGTGCTGGGGCCCGGACAGCTGGCCCTTTTTGAAGAACAGCTGAAAGTTTTGCTTAGGGAAGTGTTGGACCCGGCCATTCCATTCTCACAGACCACGGATGAGAAAAACTGCACATATTGCCCCTTCCGTATGTTGTGCCGCAGGTTTTAGTCCCGGCTAAACCGCCTGTTCCAGAAGCTTGCGGCTTTGGGCCAGGGCCTTGTCCATTCCTGATGCATCCCGGCCGCCTGCCGTGGCAAAGAATGGCTGTCCGCCCCCGCTACCCTGTATGTGTTTTGCAAGCTCCCTTACCAGGTTGCCGGCATGCAGGCCTTTTTCCTTTACCACCGACTCGGCGATCATAATGGCAAGGCCCGGTTTGCCCCCCTCCTCATGTGCGATCACCAGGAAAAGGTCCGACACCCTGCTTTTCAGAGAAAAAGCCAAATCCTTCACCGCCTTGGGGTCCATCCTTAGCTTTGCGGCAATGTAGTTTACCCCTCCGATGGTCTCCACTCCGGCCAACAGGGATTCCTCCAGCTGTTTGGCCTGCTCCCTTTGAAAGCCCTCAATCCTTTTCTTCAGGAGGTCCTGCTCCTGCAACAATTGTTCCAGGGCCTGGGTGCTGTCTTTGGGGTTTCTCAACAGTGCTCTCAGCTGCTCGAGTTCCTCTATCTTACCATTCACAAAGGCTTCGGCAGTATTGCCTGTGACCGCTTCTATACGTCGTATCCCGGCCGCAATGGCCCCTTCGCTCACCACTTTGCACAAGCCAATCTGCCCGGTTGCCTGCACATGCGTGCCACCACACAGCTCGGTCGAGAAAGAAGGGTCAAAGGCCATCACCCGGACGCGCTCCCCGTATTTTTCACCGAAGAGAGCGACCGCCCCCATCTGCCGGGCCTCGTCCAGGGGAATGTCCCGGTGCTCCTGGGCCTGTATGTTCTCCCGGATCTTTTCATTCACCAGCTTCTCCACGGCAGCGATCTCCTCTTTGGTCATTCTGGAGAAATGCGAAAAGTCAAACCTGAGCCGTTCCTCATTGACCAGGGAGCCCTTTTGCTCCACGTGTCCGCCAAGCACCTCCTTCAAAGCCGAATGGAGCAGGTGGGTGGCGGTATGGTTGTTGGCCGTAAGCCGCCTTTTTTCCTGGTCCACCACCGCGGTGATGGTTTCAGGCCAATGGGCCGGAACCTTGTTTGTGATATGGACCGTCAGGTTGTTCTCCTTCTGGGTGTCCACCACTTCTATGGTCTCCCCATCATACTGAAGGACACCCCGGTCGCCCACCTGTCCGCCCGACTCGGCATAGAACGGGGTCTCATCCAGCACCACCTGGTAAAAATCCTTTCCCTTTTGGGAAACCTTGCGGTACTTAACCACAGAAACCTCCGCGGCCAGGCGCTCATACCCCAGGAACCGGGTGTCCTCATGCATTTTCCTGAGCTCTACCCAGTCACCCGCATCCGTTACTGCCGCAGCCCGGCTGCGGCTTTTCTGGGCCTGCATGCCCTGGTCAAAACCTTCCATGTCGACTTCCAGCCCTTTCTCCCGGGCCATCAAGCGGGTCAGATCGACCGGGAACCCATAAGTGTCAAACAGTTCAAAGGCGAAGTCGCCGGCAATGACACTCCCTTCCGGGACCGATCCCACATACTGCTCAAATTTCTGTATCCCCATGGAAAGGGTTTTCAGGAAGGTTTGTTCCTCTTCGTGAATCACCCTGGTGATCAGGTCCTGCCGGGCGACAAGTTCCGGGAAGGCCTCTCCCATTGTGCTGACCAGCACCGGAACCATCTTGCTTACAAAAGGTTCGCGAAAATCCAGGAAAGTATAGCCATAACGGATGGCACGCCGCAGGATACGGCGGATGACGTAGCCTGCCTTGTTGTTGGAAGGCAGCTCCCCATCCGCGATTGCAAATGCCACTGCCCGCAGGTGGTCTGCAGCCACCCGCATGGCGACGTCCTGCTCTTTGTCCTTCCCGTAAGTTTTTCCGGCTAGCTCACTCAATGCCTGTATCGCTGGCTGAAACACATCGGTATCATAATTGGAGGTTTTTCCCTGCAGTGCCATGCACAAACGTTCAAAGCCCATACCGGTATCCACATGCCTGGCGGGAAGTGGCTTTAACTCGCCGCTGCTCAGACGGTTAAATTCTATGAACACCAGGTTCCAGATCTCCACCACCAGGGGATGGTCACGGTTAACAAGCTCATGGCCCGCAATGCGCTCCCTTTCCGCCCGTGGACGAATGTCGATATGGATCTCCGAGCAGGGCCCACAGGGTCCGGTATCGCCCATCTCCCAAAAGTTGTCCTTTTTTGAGCCATTCAGTATACGGTTCTCTTCCACGTGATCCGCCCAAAAACGCCGGGCTTCGTTGTCGGGCTCCAGCTTGTCGGACCCATCTCCTTCAAACACGGTCACATACAGCCGGTCCTTCTCCAGACCATATACCCCGGTCAGCAACTCCCAGGCCCAGGCAATGGCTTCTTTTTTGAAATAATCACCAAAACTCCAGTTCCCGAGCATCTCAAACATGGTGTGGTGATAAGTGTCGTGGCCCACCTCTTCCAGGTCGTTGTGCTTGCCTGAAACCCGAAGGCATTTCTGAGAATTGGCAATGCGTTTATGGTTCGCAGGACTATGGCCGAGAAATATGTCCTTGAACTGATTCATTCCGGCATTTGTGAACATCAGTGTCGGATCATTCTTTACGACCATGGGGGCTGAAGGCACAATGTGATGGCCTTTTTCAGCGAAGAAATCCAGGAACGCCTGCCGTATGTCTTTTGAGTCCATGAAGTGGGGGCTTATATGTAAGGAGTCTTTTTAGGAAATTTTTTAAACCGGGAAAGCAAAATTAAAGGTTTTTTCGTTAGTTTTGCAACCAAGGCCTGTAGGAGGCCCGCCCCTCTGCAATCCAGAAAATCTTGCAGGCCCTCCCCGGGGCGTCAGGATCTTTGTATTTAATGGAGGTACCAGTATTTTATACAATATGGGTAGAGAAAAATATCTGTTTAACACCAAATCCCTTACCGTTGAGAAAGTCAGGGTAACCCTTTGGGACAAAGTAAAGGTACTCTTGCGGATCATTCTGGCCGGAATGGTTTTTTCGGTTATCGTACTGGCCATCGGCTATACCTTTTTCGACTCCCCTAAAGAGAAGGTACTCAGACGGGAAATAGCACAATACAAGCTGCAATACCAGATCCTGAACGACCGCATGGACATTCTTTCCTCGGTTTTGGCAGACATTCAGGACCGTGACGACCACATTTACCGGGTGATCTTTGAAGCCGAGCCCATCTCCCGCGCCGTGCGTGAAGGCGCATTTGGCGGTACTGACCGGTATGCCCAGTTCTCGGGATATCAAAACGCACAGCTGATCTCATCCACCATGCAGCGCTTTGACATGCTTGCCCGCCAGACCTACATTCAGTCAAGGTCGTACGACGAAGTATTTGACATGGCCCGGAACAAGGCAGACATGCTGGCCTCCATCCCGGCCATCGTGCCGATAGCAAGGGGTTCACAACGCCTGGTTTCCGGGTTCGGGTACCGCATCCACCCCATCTACAAAACGATGCGCATGCATACCGGCGTGGACTTCCTGGCACCTATGGACACCCCGATTTACGCCACCGGGAACGGAACGGTCATTTCGGCAGAAAGGAGCAACCACGGGTACGGCCGTATGGTGGTGATAGACCACGGCTATGGTTACCAGACGCTTTACGCCCACTTAAACCAGATCAAGGTGCGGCCCGGGCAGCAAGTTACCCGGGGCGAGATCATCGGACTGGTTGGCAATACCGGTGTCTCCACGGCTCCCCATCTCCATTACGAAGTGATCCGAAACAACAGGAAGGTTAACCCGGTAAACTATTTCTACAATGACCTTACTCCGGAAGAGTTTGAATACATTATCGAAGTGGCATCGCGGGTGAACCAAAGCCTTTCCTGATGGACAAGCCCGTCATAACCTCCGAACGCATATATTACACAATAGGCGAAGTGGCTGGCATGTTCAAGGTCAACACATCGCTGATCCGCTTTTGGGAAAAGGAATTCGACATCATCCGACCCCATAAGAACAAGAAAGGCAACCGCCTTTTTACCCCGAAAGATGTGGACAATTTTCACCTGATTTACCACCTTGTAAAAGAGCGGGGCTATACCCTTCAAGGGGCCCGTGCAAAACTGAAGGAGAACCCGGAGAAGCTTGCCAGGGACTTTGAGCTGGTAAAGACCCTCGACAAGATGAAGACCTTTTTGGAGACATTAAAAAAGAAATTGTAAACCAAAAAATACTACCCATGGTCGAAACCATCAAGAAGAAAATCAACGACAACCCGGCAACCAGGTGGGGAATAATGCTGCTGGTGAGCTTAACCATGGCCACCAATTATTATTTCTATGATGCCCTGTCCCCTTTGAAGTTTTTAATGGAGCAGGAGCTGGGCTTCAGCTCGGCAGACTATGGTTTTTTCACGGCAGCCTATTCGATACCGAATGTTTTCCTGCTGATGGCCGTAGTTGGCGGGATCATTCTTGACAAGATCGGCATCCGGATTACCGGTTTCACCTTCATATTCATTCAGTTCCTGGGTGCCATCGTCACCGCATACGGGGCATCGCCCTATTTCAATGAAGGCGGTTTCGGCTATGACTTCATGGCCTCTTTCTGGCCGAACTATTCCCCCGCGCTGAAAATGACCTCCCTGGGCTTCTTTTTGTTCGGACTCGGTGCGGAGACCAGCATTGTGGTGATCTCCAAGGTGATCGTCAAATGGTTCAAGGGCAAGGAGATCGCGCTAGCCCTCGGATTAAATATCGCCATTGCCCGCCTGGGCATGGGTGCCGCCATGATCCTTTCCCCCCGCCTGATCATTGACAGTGCCGCCACCCTGCCGCTATGGAACAATTGGACCGCCCCAATCTGGTTTGGCGCTTTGCTTCTGGGAATCGGACTACTGGCCTTCCTGGTCTATATGATCTGGGATATACGCTTTGACCGCCAGGTCAAGGAGCGGGCAGAGGCTGACCCGACCGAGGAGTTCCGTCTCAGCGACCTTGGAAAACTGCTGACAAACAGAAGTTTCATTGTCATCTCCATGCTTTGTGTCACATTCTATTCGGCCGTGTTCCCATTCATGAAATACGCACCTGACCTGATGATTAACAAGTACGGTGTAAACCCGACACTGGCCGGTGATATCTCTTCCATCCTTCCGTTCGGGACCCTGCTGTTTACCCCGATATTTGCCTGGATATGCGACTACCGGGGCAAGTCCGCCTCCCTGATGATCATTGGCAGCCTGCTGCTCGTCATCGTGCACCTGACCTTCGCAGGAACCAACATCACTCCGTTCATCCCGATGTTTGTCCTGGGCGTGGCCTTCTCCCTGGTACCTGCCGCCATGTGGCCGGCCGTTGCAAAGATTGTGGAGACCAACAAGATCGGTACGGCCTATGGGGTGATGTTCACGATACAGGCATTCGGACTGATGGTCTTCCCCTGGTTGATCGGCGTGATATTGGATTATTACAATCCGGGCGTAGCGGAAACAATCTCCGCAGGCGGGACGGCGGTGTACAATTACACCATGCCGCTGCTGATGATGGCCGCGCTGGGCTTAGTCGGACTGGTGTTTGCGTTTATTCTCAGGCATGATGATAAAACTTCCGGTTACGGACTGGAACTTCCCAATAAAATGGATTGATGCTTCGTTTTACCTGGTAAATTGCCTGGTCACATGATTGTCGTAACCGGAGCCGCAGGCTTCATCGGAAGCTGTCTTGTCAATAAGCTCAACAACCAGGGCTTTAAGGACATTGCGGTGGTGGATGATTTTTCCGACTACCGGAAAAACCTTAACCTGGCCAACAAGACATTCCTGAAAAAACTGGACCGGGAACGCCTCTTTGCCTGGCTGGAAGAGAACCATAAACAGGTTCGTTTTGTATTCCATATCGGGGCCCGGACAGACACCACAGAGTTTGACAAGTCCGTGTTTGACCGACTGAACCTGAACTACTCCAAAAATGTCTGGAAGGCCTGCAGCCGCTTTGACCTCCCGCTGGTCTACGCCTCTTCCGCAGCCACTTACGGTGCCGGGGAGCATGGCTACAGCGATGACCATGCCCTTGTGGAAAAACTAAAGCCCCTGAATCCTTACGGGGAAAGCAAGCATGAATTTGACAAGTGGGTCTTAGGCCAGGCGGAAAAGCCACCCTTCTGGGCCGGACTGAAGTTCTTCAATGTATTTGGGCCCAATGAATACCACAAGGGGAGAATGGCTTCGGTGGTGTTTCATGCCTTTCAAAAAATACGGGGATCAGGCTATATGGAGCTTTTCCGCTCCCACCACCCTGATTATCGGGACGGAGAACAGTTGCGGGATTTTATCTATGTAAAGGATGTGGTCAGGGTCTGCATACACCTTATGCTTCACCCCCGGCATACCGGCATCTTTAACCTGGGGACCGGCATGGCCAGGACTTTTGCCGACCTGGCAACAGCCACCTTTGAAGCACTCGGCAAAAAGCCGGATATCCGCTTCGTGGATACCCCGGAAGACATACGGGACAAATACCAGTATTTCACCGAGGCCCGGATGGAGAAACTGCGCACCGCCGGATATACGCCACCGTTCTTCACACTGGAAGAGGGCATACAGGATTATGTGCAGGGCTACCTGAAAAATTCCGCTTATTATTGATCCTCCCTGCCGAAATGGTGCTGGCTGGAGACCCCCAGCCGTTCCACGTAGGCGATAAGCTCAGGGAAAAAGGCGGCAAATTCCGCTGCAAAATCATCATAGTGTTTCCTCAGGTCGTCTACGGCCTGTTCCATACCTGAGTTGAAGGGCGTTCGCCGTGCCATGCCCTGAAGGTTGTTTTGCAGCTTGTCCATGTGGGCGTAATTGACAAGCCAGTTGGAGGCGATCATAAAGGGAAGTACGTTCCGGGCGCGTACCGGCAGCAGGAAATAGTTTTTCAGCAGGAGTTGGTAGGCATTGCTGACATACTTATTCAGCGGCAGGCTGGAATACTCCCGCCAGTTGCTGGCCAGGAAATGGTCATAAAACATGTCCACGACCACCCCGGCATACAGACGGTATTTGTTCCTGAGGCGCATCTTGCTTTTATCCACCACGGGATGGCTGTCGGTAAAGCTGTCGATCTTACGGTGCATGTGAATGCCCCGGACCACATTTTCATGAAAATTCTCGATTTGCCGGCCCTTGACCATGTCGGCAATGAAGTTGCCGACGATCAGGTCTTCATCGTTGCCAGACAAGTACAGATGCGCCAGAAAATTCATCTTAAGAACCCATTTGTGATTTGCGAATCCGGCCGTCTGATCAGACCGGGAATAAGGAACGGATTTGCCTAGTCTAAAATTACATTAACTTTTTGAAATTTATTCATTTTTAAGGCTTTTTTACAGATAAAACCTTAGCTGAAACTGCCGGAATTTTATAGTTTTGCATCGTCGTTCTAAACCAGTATTTCCACCCAAATAAAAGCGTATACCCTATGCAAAAATTATTGTTGTTAGGCGATGAGGCCATTGCCCAGGCGGGGATTGACGCCGGTATATCCGGCATCTATGCCTATCCGGGAACCCCCTCGACGGAAATTACCGAGTACGTGATTTCCTCCAAAGAGGCGAAAGAGAAAGGGATTACCGCCACATGGTGTGCCAATGAGAAAACCGCCGCCGAAGCGGCCCTGGGCATGTCCTATGCCGGGAAGCGGGCCATGACATGCATGAAGCATGTCGGTCTGAATGTGGCAGCAGATCCTTTCGTAAATTCGGCGCTGACAGGTGCCAATGGCGGACTGATTTTCGTGGTTGCGGATGACCCTTCCATGCACTCCTCACAAAACGAACAGGACTCCCGGTTCTTCGGTAAGTTTGCGATGATCCCGGTTCTGGAGCCTTCCAGCCAGCAGGAAGCCTACGACATGGTCCATTTTGGCTATGAGCTCTCGGAAAAATACAAGGTGCCGGTCATGCTGCGCATCACCACCCGCCTGGCACACTCCAGGGCCGGGGTGGTCCGCAAGACACAGCGCGAGCAAAACCGGTTCAAATTGCCGGAGGACCTGCGGCAGTTCGTATTGTTGCCAGGCATTGCCCGGAAAAAATACCAGGTCCACCTGAAGCTCCAGGAGGATTTTCAAAAAGAATCTGCCAACTCCCCATTCAACCAATATTTTGAAGGCAAGGACCACTCTATGGGCATCATCGCATGCGGACTGGCATACAATTACCTGATGGAGAATTATCCGGACAGGAATATTCCCTACCCGGTGGTGAAGCTCAGCCAGTATCCGGCACCCCTTGACATGGTGGAAAAACTTTATATGCAGTGTGAGACGATCCTGGTGCTGGAGGAAGGCTTCCCCATGGTGGAAGAAATGCTCAAGGGACTGCTGAACAAGGGGAAGCAGGTCAGGGGTCGCCTGGACGGAAGCATCCCCATGGCGGGCGAACTGAATCCCAACATCGTTTCCAAAGCACTCGGGTTTGAGCAGGATCCCATCACGCCGGTTCCCTCGCTCGTGACACCCAGGCCACCCTCGCTTTGCAAGGGTTGTCCGCATATCGACAGCTTTGTCGGATTAAACGAGGCCATCGAATCCTTCGGCAAGGGCAGGGTGTTCTCCGATATCGGATGCTATACCCTCAGCGCATTGCCCCCTTACGAATCCATCAACTCATGTGTGGACATGGGCGCTTCGATCACGATGGCCAAAGGTGCGGCTGATGCAGGCATGAAGCCTTCCGTCGCCGTAATTGGCGATTCCACTTTTACCCACTCAGGCATCACCGGATTGCTGGATGCGGTGAACGCCAAGTCAAACATCACGGTCATCATCCTCGACAATGCCACCACGGCCATGACAGGCGGACAACCATCCTCGGCCCTGAACCGCATTGAAGATATATGCAAGGGCGTTGGGGTGGAGGAAGACCATATACGGGTCATCAAACCCCTGAGAAAAAACCATGAAGAGAACACCAGAATCCTCTTGGAAGAATTGAATTACGACGGGGTCAGCGTCGTCATCCCACGAAGGGAATGCATACAGACCCTGAACAAGCGGATGCGCGCCAAATTCAAGTCCGCAAATACGAACCTGAAAAACTCGAAGCAATGAAGAAAGACATTATTTTGGCGGGCGTAGGCGGACAAGGGATCCTGTCAATCGCGGCCATTATCGGTTATGCCGCCGTGGAATCCGGACTGTTCCTGAAGCAGGCCGAGGTGCATGGCATGAGCCAAAGGGGGGGCGATGTGCAATCACATTTAAGGTTATCGTCGGATGAGATCGCATCGGATCTGATCCCCCAGGGCAAGGCCGACATGATTATCTCGGTGGAGCCCATGGAGTCGCTGAGGTACCTGCCTTACCTCGGACCCCAGGGATGGCTGGTCACCAGCATAAAGCCCTTTGTGAACATCCCCAACTACCCGGAAATGGAACAGATTATGCAGCAGGTGGAAGCGCAGCCCAACCATATTGCCCTTGATGCAGAAACCATGGCCGGGGAACTGGGCAGCGTCAAGGCAGCCAATATGGTGGTGCTGGGAGCTGCTTCCCCGTTCCTGGACCTGGACTACGAAAAGCTGGAAAAAGCGATCCACTTTGTATTTGGCCGCAAAGGGGAAGACCTGGTGCAGTTGAACCTCAATGCGCTGAAAGCCGGCAGGGATTACGCGGAAAAGCACATGAACTAAGTAACAGGTTCATTTGTTGTTAAGAATGATCTTTCAAATGGAATAACTTAATTCTCAATCATCTCATGATTACAAACAACTTCATTTACCGCCATAACGGAATCCGCAGGGACGACGAACAGAAAATGCTGGAGGCCATCGGGTTGAAAAGCACGGATGAACTGATTGACCAGACCATCCCGGCCTCCATCCGCCTGAAAAAGGAAATGGACCTTCCCGATGGCCTGAACGAATATGAGTTCCTCTCCCACTTGCGTGAATTGGGTTCCCGGAACAAATTGCTGAAAACCTACATAGGAATGGGGTATTACAACACCATCCTCCCGGGTGTGATCCAACGCAACATCCTGGAGAACCCGGGCTGGTATACTTCCTATACCCCCTACCAGGCAGAAATTTCCCAGGGACGCCTGGAGGCGCTGCTGAATTTCCAGACCGTCGTTTCAGAGCTAACCGGACTGGAAATAGCCAATGCCTCCCTGCTGGACGAGGGAACCGCTGCCGCAGAGGCCATGATCATGCTCTTCAACGCCAGGCCCAGGGAAGCTGTAAAGAATGGAGCCAATAAGTTCTTCATTTCGGAAAGATGCTTTCCGCAAACCATAGATGTACTGAAGAACCGGGCCGTACCGCTGGGTATTGAGCTCCATATCGGGGACCATGAATCCGTCGACCTTGACAAACAGTATTTCGGGGCATTGTTGCAGTACCCTGACGGGTTCGGGCGTATCAATGACTACAAGGGCTTTGTTTCAAAAGCCGCTGAGGCGGGTGTCCGCATCACCGTGGCAGCCGACCTGCTCAGCCTGACCCTGCTCAGCCCTCCGGGTGAATGGGGTGCCGACGTGGTGGTGGGATCCTCCCAGCGCTTCGGGGTGCCCATGGGGTATGGCGGACCGCATGCAGGTTTCTTTGCCACAAAGGATGAATTCAAGCGGCAGGTGCCCGGAAGGATCATCGGCGCTTCCATTGACAAGCTTGGCAATACGGCCCTGCGAATGGCCCTGCAGACACGCGAACAACACATCAAGCGCGAAAGGGCAACCTCCAACATTTGCACCGCACAGGCCCTGCTGGCCACGATGGCCGGAATGTATGCGGTATACCATGGGCCAGTCGGACTGAAACGGATTGCGCGCCATATCAATATTCTTACCGGCGTGCTGTCACAGGAGGTCGAAAAATATGGCTACAAGCAGCTGAACGGGCATTACTTCGACACCCTGCATATTGAAATGCCGGAGAACATTTGGGCGGAGAAAGTTTTGCAGCAGGCGCTTGCCCACGGCATGAACCTGCGCCTGATCGATGAAAAACATATCGGCATCAGCCTGGATGAGACCACTAGCCTTAAGGATGTGAACGCCATCCTGGAGGTTTTTGCCGTGGCAGCCGGAAAAAAATTCGAGACATTTGTCTGTGATCCGGCTGAATGCGAAAAGATCACCACCTTCCCAAAGAAAGCACATCGGAAAAGTGATTTCCTGACCCATCCGACTTTTAACTCCTACCACTCCGAAACGGAGATGATGCGCTACCTGAAGAAACTGGAGAACAAGGACCTGGCGCTGAACCGGACCATGATTCCGCTGGGTAGCTGCACGATGAA
>SLSG01000330.1 GCA_007130545.1 Bacteroidales bacterium
AAGATTGCAATTGAATATGCAAGCCATATAATGGGCACAAAGGACCAATAGTCCTCAAATCTAGAGCTTGGGTATTTTATCAGCAGAAAGTAGACCGCTGCCAATACCAACAGACCTAGAAGACCTGAAAAAAAGTCAGATAGTTGTCTAAATGGATTTATTAGCTGGAGCAGGCGAAAAAGGAAAAACCCGTAAACCGCTAAAAAAACCCAGACATACACAGCATTATCATCCATAATCACTCTTCTTTACATTCATAATAGTTATCGATGGCAATTGTCAATTTGTAGATTACCACCCCAGCTGCAGCTGTTGAACAAATGGCTCCACCAGCAGGGTTGAAAACAGCTGAGACTAAACATCCTACAAGTGTTGCCTTATATTCCCCATGAGCTTGGTGAAATGCCTCTTCAAAATCTGACTGACAATCATTTTTTTCAGCAAAACAGGCCGTTGAGGTAAACCCCTTTAATTGCGCAGCTTCAATCAAGATTTCATGGCATTGTTTTTCCGGAAGTTCTTTTAGGGAGTATTTTTCTATCAGCCTGTTTGCGTGAACTTCCATCTTTTGCTGGTCATTCTCCAATTCAAAAAGTGCGTATAATTCCTCACAAGTTGCATCCAAATAACTGCCTGCCATCATACTCTTTTCTTTGATTCTAAAAACCACTGATTCCAATATGGAGGAACTCTTTTGGCTTAATAATATGAAGCTGGAATCACGAGCAATCATTTTGACCAGGTGTTCTTTTTCAGCAGTACTTAGTCCTTCGCCACGGCTCAAAAATTCTGATTTCTGAGTATACTCCTTTTCACAAGAAATCATTGAAGCGAAAAGCAGGCTAAATAAAGCCCAGAAGACTAATCTCCTCATTTTTTCTTAGTTTTGAATGTTAAACTTTCAGTTTAATAACCTCATCCCAACGAAGATTTAGCGGTCATCAACGGGATGGGGTTTTTTGGTGCCTTTTGCTTAAGGAAAGCCGCACCTGCAGGCGGCAAGGCTCTCAGCCGCCGGTCTGGCTCCCCCGCCGAAGGCCTGCCTGGCAGGTCGTCCGGCAACGCTCATGGTATATTTCCGGGAATGGTTGAATTGGTTATACATGTGTGAATGATTTGTCCGACTAAAATAGGAAAATCAATACGTGTTTATACGTATTTTGTCGGCAAATCCCGTGAACGGTCACGCCCGTTAAAAACCTGAACCGGTTTTTGGCGCTTTTTTGTACATTTGGCTTTTCCAAATCCATATCCCTCCCATGGCATTCAACAAGCTTTCGGTCATCATCCCGGTTTACAATGAAGAAGCAACCATTCACCTGATCCTGGACAGGCTGGCGGCCGTGGAGCTGCCCGGAGAAATAAAGATGGAACTGGTGGTGGTAAACGATTTTTCAAGCGACAATACGGCCAGGGCCATTGACACCTATATGGAGGCCAGGCCGGAACTGGATATCCGGTTTTACCACCAATCGCGAAACATGGGCAAGGGGGCTGCGCTTCACCGGGGGATTCAGGAATCGACCGGGCAGTATATTATCATACAGGACGCAGACCTGGAATATGATCCCAGGGAATATGCCGATATGCTTAAACCGGTAATCGAAGGGAATGCCAATGTGGTGTACGGGTCCCGTTTTATCGGGTCCAATCCCAGGCGGGTTTTGTTTTTCTGGCACCGGGCAGGCAATAAGTTCCTGACCTTCCTGTCGAATGTGTTCTCCAACCTGGGCCTCACCGACATGGAAACATGCTACAAACTGTTTCGTGCCGATTTGATCAAGTCCCTCAACCTCAAGGAAAAACGATTCGGCTTCGAGCCCGAGGTCACGGCCAAGATCTCCCGCCACCCGGAAACCCGCATGTGCGAGATCGGGATCTCCTATTACGGGCGGAATTTTTCTGAAGGGAAAAAGATTTCCTGGAAGGACGGCTTTCGCGCCATCTATTGCATCCTGAAATACAACATCTTCAGCAAAAAGTAAGGCATGGGTCAAACCACTTCACCGCCTGGCCCGAAAACCGGGGCATTTCCGGAGAAGGCACTGACAGCTCTCCTGCTGACGGCCATTGCCATCCTGCTCACCTACCTCGCCATCAGAACAGAAAGATTCTCCGGCGGAGGCGACACCATCACACATTATCTACTCTCCCGCTTTTCCTGGCAACACCCGCATCTGCTGCTCGATCACTGGGGCAAACCGGTATTCACCCTGCTCAGCTCGCCTTTTGCGCAGTTCGGATTGATCGGGGTGGTCATGATGAATATTTTGCTCGGAGTCGGATCGGCATGGCTGGCTTGGCGCATCGCCCGCATGCTGCATGAACCAAATGCCTGGCTCCTCCCGGTACTGGTGTGTTTTACCCCGGTATACACCGAAACCATCCTGTCCGGACTGACGGAGGTCATGTTCGGATTTTTCCTGATCCTTCCGGTATTCCTGTTCCTGAAAGAAAAATTCATCGCCGGTGCCATCCTGGTCAGCTTCTCGCTGCTGGTGCGCACCGAAGGGGTATTTTTGATTCCCTTATACGGCCTTTACCTGCTGGGCATCAGGCAATACAAAGCACTGCCATTCCTGCTCACCGGCTTTGTCGTTTATAGCATCGTCGGATGGTTTCACTTCGGGGACCTCTTCTGGCTGATTAACCATATGCCCTATCGCGGGGCCACGGATATATACGGGACCGGCAAACTGACCCATTTTTTCGGGCATGCACCCAAATTCTTCAATCCCGTCATAACGGCTTTGGTTGTAATCGGACTGCTGGCGCTGATCCCGGCCTGGATCAAGTCGATCAAGGGGTTCCTGCAGCCCCAGGACCCACACAGGGCGGCCATCACTTTGATCGTTCTCGTATTCCTGGCGTATTTCCTGGCCCATGTCGTGATGTGGAAAACCGGCATCGGGAATAGCCTCGGACTGCGCAGGTACATGGCAGCCATCGCGCCGCTGGGGGCGATAGTCGCACTCATCGGAATGAACCGTGTGTTCGTATGGTGGGCGAACCGGCTGCCGAAACTTGCAGAGAAGGTCCTGCAGGGCCTCCTTATCCTTCTGGTCATTGTCTTGATGGTCCGTTCCCCATTCAAAACCTATCCGATTCCGCAAAAATTGTATGGCATGGACCTGGTCGTGAAACAGGCGACGGACTTTATCCGGGAAAGCGGACTCGACAGCAAAAAAATATACTATTATGACCCGGCCGTGGTGGTGCATCTGAATCTGGACCCCTACGACCCGGAGAGTGGCAGGGAAAGGCTTTACTCGGTCAGATGGCCGCAGCAACAGTTAGAGCCCGGGAGTATTTTCATATGGGATGGGCACTTTGCCGGGAACAGCGGCCTAAAAGAGGCAGATCTTCTGGAGAACCCTTATTTTGACCTGGTCAGAACATTCGAACCGGACCACCAGATCATTGTATTCGGCCGGGAGTTCAGGGTCCATGTGTTTCAGCGCAACGACATGCGCTGGGAGGCCCAGCCCCCAGCGGAATAACTGCCCCACTGAGTCTTCCGGCTTAATGACCAGAAGGAACATCCATGAGTTGCCGGGCGGTAACACCTTCCCCATCCGACGAAAAAAGAAATAAAATGCCTACAGACAATGCCAGAATGACCGGCTTGTTTAGTAAATTCGTACCAAATATCCCCTATGATCACCCGCGAGACCATTGACAAGATTCTGGATGCTACCCGCATTGACGAGGTGGTCGGGGAGTTCGTGACCCTGAAAAAACGTGGGGTGAACCTGTTGGGCCTGTGTCCGTTCCATAACGAAAAGACCCCGTCCTTTTCGGTTTCCGTGCCCAAGGGCATTTACAAATGCTTCGGCTGCGGGAAGGGGGGCGATGCGGTCAGCTTCCTGATGGAGCACGAACATTACACCTATCCGGAGGCTCTGCGTTACCTGGCCGGAAAGTACGGCGTAGAGATCGAAGAGGAAAAGCCCAGCCCGGAACAGCAGGAGGTGCTGGATGAGAAGGAGAGCCTTTTTAACCTGTCAGCCTTTGCCCAGAAGTATTTCCACGAAAAGCTTTTAGAGTCGGATGAGGGGAAGGCCATCGGACTGACTTACCTGAAGGAGCGGGGTTATAGCATGGAGACAGTGCGGAAATTCGGACTGGGCTACGCGCTGAACCAATGGGATGCCTTCGTGCAGACCGCGCTGAAAAACGGATACAAGAAGGAGTACCTGGAAAAGACCAGCCTGTGTAAGTCGAAAGACCACCAGCTTTATGACACGTTCCGTGGGAGGGTGATCTTCCCGATCCACAACCTCTCGGGAAGGGTGCTGGGGTTCGGGGGTCGCATCCTGACATCCGACAAGAACAAACCCAAATACATCAACTCGGCTGAAAGCGACATCTACCACAAGGGAAGGGTGTTGTACGGGCTCTTTTTTGCCAAAAGCGCGATGGCTTCATCGGACAATTGCTACCTGGTGGAAGGCTATACCGATGTGATCTCTATGCACCAGGCGGGTATTGAGAATGTAATCGCCTCCTCAGGCACGGCCCTCTCGGCCGACCAGGTCAGACTGATCAGGCGGTATACCTCGAACATCACCCTGCTGTTCGACGGAGACCCGGCAGGCATCAAGGCGGCTTTCCGGGGAATCGACCTGATTTTGGAAGAGGGGCTGAATGTGCGCCTGGTGTTGTTCCCCGATGGGGAAGACCCTGATTCGTTCGCCCTAACCAGGCGGCCAGCCGAAGTCAGGCAGTTTATACAGGACAATGCCAAAGACTTTATTTCCTTTAAAACCCAGTTGCTGCTGGGAGAAACCAGCAATGACCCCATTCGGAAAGCAGCCCTGATCAAGGAGATCGCAGCGACAATCGCCCTGATCCCGGAGCCCATTGCCAGGACATTGTATGTGCAGAAATGCGCCGAGCTTATGCAGATCGAGGAGAAACTGCTGGTTACGGAGGTCAACAAGCTCCGCAGGAAAAAGCTTGGCGGACAGCAACAGGCGCCCCAGCCGGAAGAGGACCATCTGTCCGTGCCGCAGGCCGAAAGGCAGGGGCCCGTTCATGACTCAAACGACTGGCAGGAAAAGGAGATCATCCGGATCTTGCTGAATTACGGCGACAAGGAGATCATCTTTGAGGTGGAGAACGAAGACAAGCGCATGGAGGAAGTGCCCACCAGGGTGTCAGACTTTGTGGTGCAGGATATATTGGAAGACAAGCTGGATTTTGAAAACGTCCAGTGCAGAACCATTTTCCAGGCTTTTGCGGAAGCCCGTGAAAGCGGGGCATCTCCCAGCGAGCAGACTTTCCTGAACCATCCAGACCAGCAGATCAAAAGCCTGGCGATCGACCTCCAAACATCCCCTTATACCTATAGCAGCAACTGGGAAGACCGCCATCGAATTTATGTGAGCAGGGAGGATGAGATACTGAAGATCCTGGTGATCGAAGCGGTCTATTCCTTCAAGCTGAAAAAGCTCGAGAAGATGATCCTTGCCAACCAGGAACATCTCCGGGAGGAATCATCCAGGCAGGAAAAAGACCAGGATAAAATACTCCGGCTGATGGAAAAAGAGCGCGACCTGAAAGCCATTCGGAGTGCCTTCGCCAAAGCCTTGAACCGGGTGGTCACAAAATAGTTTCCAAGTCCCTAAAGCACCGCAGACCACCCGCGCGCGCTGAAAGCACCGCTGACCACCGCGCGCGCTGAAAGCTCCGCAGACCAGCCCAATCCCTCATTGCTTGTCATTGATATATTCTTTCTGAATCATGCCCCAAGCACGCGGAAAATCCACAAGGAGCCCATTCCCCTGTTCCGCAGCCTTTTGCAAAATTTGTATCGCGTGTGCAGCAATACGGCACAGTCTTTGCAAGTTAGTTTTTTAGATTTTTTTTGTTCTTTATTTGCAGAACTAATAAAATAATTCATACCTTTGTCCCATCATTCATTTATTAAAAAATTTCTAC
>SLSG01000102.1 GCA_007130545.1 Bacteroidales bacterium
ATTTTGAACAGCTTACAGACTATGAGGGCAAGGACCTTTGGCCGACCATTGACCGGACCGGCAGGCTGTATATCGCATCCGACCAGTACAATGATGAATACAACCTGTACCGCCTGGATGGAGGCGAAAAAACCATCCTGACCAGGTTTGATACTTCGATAGGCAGGCCGCAGGTGAGTGCTGACGGACAAAAAATTGTGTTTGAAAGGGATTATGAGCTGGTGGTCTATGACGTGGAAAGCGGGCAGATCAGTGTGCCAGAGATCAGGTTGTCAAGCAAAAACACCCTTCCACTTGAACAATCATTTGAAGTAAAGGGCAATATCACCTGGTTCGACGTATCCCCCGATAAAAAGAAGCTGGCATTTGTCTCCAGGGGGGAATTATTTGTGTCGGATGCAGAAGGAAAATTTGTCCGACAACTGCACACAGACCCTAAGGAGAGGGTGCTTGAGGTGGCCTGGGATGCGGACAACAAGACCTTGTTTTACACCCGTACAAGGGACGGTTGGGCCAATCTTTTCAGTATTCCGGCAGACGGGAGCGGGACGGAAAGGCAGATTGAACAAGCAGATGCCAACAGCCGGCTGCTCATCCTGAACCACGATCGCAGCAAAGGGGTTTACCTGAGCGGGCGAAACGAAGTGAAAATATTGGATCTGAAAGCACAGCTTACAAGCCTGATTGCCACCGATGAACTCTGGGGTTTTCAGAATTCCGCCCCGGGCTTTTCTCCGGATGGCAGCCATGTGTTCTTTACGGCTTACCGTAATTTTGAGCAAAACATCATGGTCCATAGTCTGGAAAGCGGGGAAACCTTTGCACTGACACAAACCGGAGTTTCGGAACGAACGCCTTCCTGGTCGCCCTGCGGACGGTATGTGTATTTTGTGTCGGACAGGCAGCAACCGAACTACCCGAGGGGGAATACCGAGGACCGCATTTACCGTATCCCGATTTATCGTTTTGCACCGGAGCTCAGGTCAGAGAAATTCGACCAATTATTTTCTGAAGAGAGGAAAAACGACACCCTTCCCCCGCAGATCCGTTTCGACCTGGAGGGGATAGCCGAACGCTGGGAAGAAATCCGGGTTGCAGGAGTTGGCCGGCAGTGGCTGCCGCAGGTGTTCCGCATCAAGGGAACGGATGTGCTGTTCTTCGCGTCCAACCACGACAAGGGAGATTGGGGATTGTGGAAGCTGGAGCAAAAACCCTTTGAGACCAACCGCCCGGTGCGTATCGAAGGGGCACAGACGGGCATGAACCCCAGGCTGGTCAGTGCCGGAGATGAGCTGTTTGTGCTCGCCGGAGGAAATATTCAAAAGCTGAACCTCAACAGCAACCGCATGGAAGCGGTGGAGATATCCCATGTGTTTTCAAGGAATCTGGAAAATGAATTTTCGCAAATCTTCTTTGAGACATGGACCGCCCTTGACGAAAACTTCTATGAAGCGGATTTCCATGGAGTGGACTGGCAGGGGATGCGTGAGCGCTACAGCCGACATCTGCCGTTTGTGCGCAATCGGGAGAACCTTCGAAGGCTGACCAACGACATGCTGGGCGAGTTGAACTCTTCGCATATGGGATTCAGCAGCAGTGGTGATGAGGAAAAACCATTTTATTCAGCGGTGAGCACGGAAACGGGACTGGTTTTTGAAAACGGCGACCCCTTCCGGGTTAAGCGGGTAATCGCCCGCAGCAACCTGGACCTGACGGAGACCCCGGTGAAGTCCGGGGACGTGCTGATTTCGGTCAATGGGCGCAAGGTGCAGGATGGAACAGACCGGAACCATTATTTCTACTTCCCGAAGCGGCCCACTGAACTCGTCATGGAATTTATGCGTGACGGTCAAGCCATGGAAGTCAGGATGGAGCCCCATCACCCTGGCCAGATAAGTGACCTGCTCTACGATGAATGGATAGCGGAGAATCGCCGTTATGTGGGTGAGATGACAGATGACCGGGTGGCTTATGTGTTCATGAAAGACATGGGCGCAGGCTCCCTGAACCGTTTTCTGATAGACATGACCAGCCACGCTTTGGATAAAGAGGCCCTGATTCTGGATGTTCGTTTTAACCGCGGTGGGAATGTACATGACGACGTGCTTCAGTTCCTCTCCCAGCGTCCTTACATGACCTGGAAGTATCGTGGCGGCAGCCAGTCACCCCAGCCGAATTTCTCACCATCGGGCAACCCGATGGTGCTGCTGATCAATGAGCGCAGCCTGAGTGACGCGGAGATGACTGCAGAGGGCTTCCGCAGACTCGAACTGGGACCCATTGTCGGAACGGAAACATACAGATGGATTATTTTTACCTCCGGAAAGCAGATGGTAGACGGGTCTTTCTGCCGGCTTCCGGCCTGGGGTTGTTATACACTGGACGGGGAGAACCTGGAATTCACCGGCGTGGCCCCGGATATCCCGTTGCATAATACATTTGAGGACCGGCTGTTGGAAAGGGATCCACAACTGGACCGGGCCATCCAGGAAGTATTGGAAGCATTGTAAACTGCGGCCGGAATTAATGGACAGCGGTTGACAAACCGGGTCACCGGGGGAATTCCACAACCTCCAGGTCTTTTACGCGCTCACCGTCCACAACGAAGCGGACCATCGTAATGGCCTTGTGGAACCCGGACCTGCCTGCTGCCCCGGGATTGATGTACAGCAGGCTGTGGCGTTTGTCGTATTGGATCTTCAGGATATGTGAATGCCCTGCAATGAAAAGCCGGGGCCGGGTAGTCCGAATGTGAGACAAGGCTTTCGGGGAATAATTGCCGGGGTATCCCCCGATGTGCATCATCAGCACATCCAGTTGCTCGCATTGAAAACGAAGGATTTCCGGATGCAAATGCCGGATGTCCTGTCCGTCTATATTGCCATGCACCCCCTTAAGTGTGCAAATGGCAGCAAGTCCGTCAACCACCCCCATATGGCCAAAATCACCGGCATGCCAGATCTCGTCGCATTGGCCAAAGATCCGGGGCAGGTCCGGGTGCAGGTAAGCATGTGTATCCGATAACAGTCCGATTCTCTTCATGGAAATAATTTCCGAAACATTTTATTAATTCACAATTTGTTTATATTTTTCACGATTATTTGGGGCCAATGACGGGGCTTTGCCTTAAATTTGCAAATACGCGGGACATTGGACCCCAAAATTAAGGATTCTCAGCATGGACCGGGTAAAAATTCTGGATAAGACATTTGAAAAAAACATCGGGCACGAGCGGATCCTTGAAGCCGTGGAAAAGCTTGGCAGGGAAATTTATGCCGATGTGGGCGATTCCGTGCCCTTGTTTCTGTGTGTCCTGAACGGGTCCTTCATGTTTGCCGGGGACCTGTTCAAGGTTTATGCGGGTCCCTGTGAGATCAGTTTCATCAAACTGGCATCCTATCGCGGAACAGCGACCACAGAGGAGGTCAAGACAGTAATCGGGCTTAACGAGGACATCAAGGGCAGGGATGTGATCATCCTGGAAGACATCATCGATACGGGGATCACCATCAGTCATCTGGTAACCGACCTGAAGGCATACACCCCGAAGTCCCTGAAGATCGCCACATTGTTGCTGAAGCCGGATGCCCTGAGAAGTGAGATCACCCCGGATTATGTGGGGCTGGAGATCCCGAATGACTTTATTGTCGGATACGGCCTGGACTACAATGGTTTCGGAAGAAACCTGAAAGATATTTACAAGATCGTAGAATAAACCTTGCAAAAGCCCTGAGGGCAAAACGAAAGCCATATGCTAAACCTTATCATTTTTGGCCCCCCCGGCTCAGGGAAAGGCACACAGTCTGCAAAGATCGTCGAGAAATACAAGGTAACCCATATCTCGACCGGGGACCTGCTCCGCGATGAAATGGAAAAAAAGACCCCGCTCGGGGAGGAAGTGCGGGGCTATATCGACAAGGGCATGCTGGTGCCCGATGATATTGTCATCAGGGAGCTGCAGGAAACCGCCGAAAGGCATATGGACACCCCCGGCTTCATCTTTGATGGCTTTCCGCGCACCATTGTCCAGGCTGAGATGCTGGATAAGATGATGGAGGAACGTGGCATACCAATCAACCTGGTCATTTCGGTGGATGTGGATGAGCAGGAGCTGTTCAAGCGCCTGATGGGAAGGGCTGAAGACTCCGGACGCTCTGATGACAACGAGGAAATCATCTGGAAAAGGATTGAGGTGTATAAAAGCCAGACCCTGCCACTGCTCGCCTACTACCGCAAACAGGGCAAGGTGGCTTCGATAAACGGCATGGAACCGGTTGAGGAGGTCTTTGAAAACATCTCCCATGCCATTGACAGCCTGATGGCCGTATGAATGCCAATTTCATAGATTATGTAAAGGTTTTTTGCCGGTCAGGCAAAGGCGGGGCAGGTTCTGCGCATCTGCGCCGGGAAAAGTATATCCCCAAAGGGGGCCCCGATGGCGGGGACGGGGGCAGGGGCGGACATGTGATCATAAGAGGGAACCGTAACCTCTGGACCTTGCTGCATCTCAGGTATACGAGGCATGTAATGGCCCAGCCGGGAGGCGGTGGCGGCAAACAGCAGAGTTCTGGAGCTGCCGGCAAGGATGCCATCATTGAAGTGCCGCTGGGCACTGTGATGAAAAACGGGGAAACGGGGGAGACCATATCGGAGATCACCCTGCATGAACAGGAGTATGTTTTGGTCAAAGGTGGCCGCGGCGGACTCGGGAACACCCATTTCAAATCCAGTACCAGGCAAACCCCGCGTTTCGCCCAGCCGGGCGAGCCGGGACAGGAACTCCAGGTGGTGTTTGAACTGAAGGTGCTGGCAGACGTGGGACTTGTGGGCTTTCCCAATGCGGGGAAATCAACCCTGTTATCGGTGGTCTCTGCAGCCAAACCCGAAATTGCCGAATACCCCTTCACCACCCTGGTACCCAACCTGGGAATGGTAAGCTACCGGGACCAGCAAAGCTTTGTGATGGCAGACATACCCGGCATCATTGAAGGGGCACACCAGGGGAAAGGACTCGGACACCGGTTTTTGAGGCACATAGAACGGAATGCCTTGCTGCTGTTTATGGTTCCATCCGACGCTGAGGATATAAAAAAGGAATACCTGGTGCTGCTGAATGAACTTCAGCAGTATAACCCGGAGCTGCTTGACAAAAAAAGACTGCTGGCCATCAGCAAATGTGATCTGGTCGGGGAGGGAGACCTTGAAAAGCTGAAAAAGAAAATCCGAAGGGCATTGCCTGACGTGCCGTGCATACTGATATCCTCCCATACCACGATGGGGATTGTACACCTGAAAGACACCCTCTGGAAAATGATGAATGAAGGGGATTAGTAGCCGGATTCCTTCCCTTCGAATTTGGTCACTTCGACCTTGTATACACAAACATTGTTCACAGCAGGTGCATTGAATGAGAAATCCTGCCCTGTGTATTTCCGCATGATGATATTCAGCACCTTTTCCTTTTCTTCGTAATCCTCAATGAACACGACCTTTCCATGTGCAAGCACACTTCGGTACTTCATTCCGTAGCTGCAGGCCACGGGTTCATGGCGATGGAACAACTGGTGGTCGGTGCTGAAGACGACACATACTTCCCGGTTTTGTTTCAGGATGTCAATCTTTTTTCCCTCCGCAGCGGAATGAAGGTAAATCACCCCGTCATCGAACCCGAAGTTGAACGGCAGCACATAGGGTTTGCCTTCCAGGTCGACCATGCCCACATAGCAGGCCTCGCATTTATCAATAATGGACCTAATGTCCTCCGGTCTGCTGGTCATTCTGTTTGCCATAGCGCCGTAGATTTATTACAAATCAATTTATTTTTACAAACTTATAAAAAAACCCTGTAAAACGCTCGGGAGATGGTTTTAAACTAAAATATTAGTTATATTTGACGCAGCAGATTGGTCCCACAAACAGACTAAATGAAAGAACTTACAAAA
>SLSG01000124.1 GCA_007130545.1 Bacteroidales bacterium
GGACATTCTGATATGAAAATAGGGTTTATCGGACTTGGAAAAATGGGGCACAACATGGTTCACCGCCTGTTAATCAGTGGCCACCAGGTGGTTGTTTGGGATCGCTCAATCGAGGCCATCAAAGAGGTTGAAGAACTGGGTGCAGAAGGTGCAGATTCTCCCGAAGATATGGTTTCTAAATTACCTGAAAGAAAGGCCATTTGGCTGATGGTTCCAGCAGGCAGACCTGTGGATGAGAATCTGGAGGACTTGCTAAAGCTATTGGGAAAGGGCGATATTGTAATTGACGGAGGAAATTCTTACTGGCGGGTAACCCAGCAACGTGCCGGAATTGCAGAGGAAAAGGGAGTTCATTTTGTGGATTGTGGCACCAGTGGCGGTGTATGGGGGCTTCAGAACGGGTACTGCCTGATGTACGGAGGCAATGAAGAAGCGGCCACTTATATGGAGCCTGTTTTCAAATCGCTGGCGCCGGAAAACGGTTATGTATATTGCGGAACTTCCGGGACCGGGCATATGGTAAAAATGGTACACAATGGCATTGAATATGCAATGATGCAGTCTTATGCCGAAGGCTTGGAAATACTTGGAAAAGCGCCATACGATCTCAATCTGGCCAGGATAGCCGATGTGTGGCAGCATGGCAGCGTGATACGTTCATGGCTGCTTGAGCTGGTGGTGAATGTACTCAATGAGGATCCAAAACTCGAAAGCCTGAAAGGGTATGTGCAGGACAGCGGAGGCGGACGATGGACGGTACAAACCGCCATGGATTTTAATGTTCCGGCCCATGTGATCACGGCATCACTCTTCACCCGTTTCCAGTCCCGCCAGGAGGATTCCTTCGCCATGAAAATGCTGGCTGCGCTCAGAAATCAATTTGGCGGGCACGCTGTGAAGACCAAGGAAATTTCAACCGATGAATAACAAAAAGCCTGAAGACCTCATACTGGTAATTTTCGGAGCAACCGGTGATCTGGCCAGGCGAAAGCTCATCCCATCACTTTTTGCGCTGGAAACATTAGACTTGTTGCCCGAAAAATTTGCCATCATTGGTACTGGTCGGACAAAGCTTGGTGATAAGGACTTCCGCAAGTCTATGAAAAATGCTATTCAGGAATTTTCAAAAGAAAAAGACCTGAGCAGATTGGATGCATTTCTGGGCAAACTGTTTTACCAAACGGCAGATCCTGCAGTTACTGAAGATTATCAAGCTTTTGGATTGTACCTGGAAACCTTATTCCAACAACTGGGTATCGAAAAAAACAACACAATTTTTTACCTTTCAACCCCACCCAGTCTTTATGACATCATTCCGAAAGGCCTTGCAATCGCCGGACTGAGTAAGGAAAATAAAGGCTGGAAGCGATTGATCATCGAAAAACCTTTTGGGTACGATCTTGCGAGCGCAAAAAAATTAAATGCCGGCTTGAAGAAAAACTGGCAAGAACACCAGCTATACAGAATTGACCATTATTTGGGAAAAGAAACCGTTCAAAATGTCCTGGTTACACGGTTCTCAAATGGCATTTTTGAACCATTGTGGAACAGAAACTACATCCACCATGTGGAAATAACCTCTGCTGAGGTTTTTGGTGTGGGCAAGCGGGGCGGATACTATGAAGCCTCAGGTGCTTTGCGCGATATGGTTCAAAACCATTTGCTTCAATTGGTTGGCCTGATCGCCATGGAACCACCGGCCTCCGCTGATGCCGATGCAATCAGAAATGAATCCGTCAAGGTGCTTCAGTCGCTGCGGCCCATCAGTAAAAAGGAAGTGGGGAGTATGGCCATACGCGGACAGTACCTCGGATCAAAGATGAAGGGTAAGCAAGTAAAAGGTTACCGTGAAGAAGTTGGCGTAGATCCGGCCTCCAAAACCGAAACCTTTGCAGCACTGAAGTTTTTTGTTGACAACTGGCGTTGGGGCGGTGTTCCCTTCTATATCCGAACCGGCAAACATCTTCCCACAAGGGTTACCGAAGCCGTGATTCATTTCAAGCCGACACCCCACCACCTGTTTGCCAGGAAAGGCTCTTGCGATAATTGTAACCAGTTAATCATTCGCATCCAACCCGATGAGGGCATGCTCATAAGATTTGCCATGAAAACACCCGGAGCTGGTTTTGATCTGGAAAATGTCAGCATGGACTTTCATTATTCCGATCTTTCGCATGACCGGATTCCCGGCGCCTATGAGCGCCTTTTGCTTGACTGTATGGCCGGTGACCCAACACTATATGCCAGGATTGATGCCGTATTGGCTGCCTGGAAATTTATTGCACCTATCCAGAGTGCATGGAAAAACAATCCCAAAATTCCGGTTTACGGCTATCCGGCAGGCACTTGGGGCCCCGATGTAGCTGACAGGCTGATCGAGGAACCTGAATTGACCTGGAGGCATCCTTGTTCTGCACTGACAAGTGATGACAATTTCTGTACCCTATGAGCACACGATCTGTCCTTGTTTTCGCGTCAGCAGATGAATTGGCTGCATTCTTCACTGACAAGCTCATCAAAGCAATGGCCTCGCTGAAAGCCGGGCAATATTTCTCTCTGCTGCTGTCTGGTGGTTCAACGCCCAGGATGGTCTATGAATACCTGTCCCGAAACCAGAACAGCATTCCATGGCAGCGCCTGCAATTGTTTTGGGGCGATGAACGTTGCGTGCCTCCCGATCAGGATGAGAGCAACTACAAAATGGTAAAAAACAGCCTGCTCGATCATGTGCCCATCCCATCCGACAATATTTTCAGAATAAAGGGGGAGTCTGACCCTCAAACCGAAGCAGTACGCTATGCTGAAACCTTAAGCAACCAGGTGCCTTCAAAAAACGGATTGCCATGCTTTGACCTGGTCATGCTCGGATTGGGCGATGATGGCCATACAGCCTCTTTGTTTCCAAACGATACGAAAAACTTGTTCAGCGAGGGATTATTTGAAGTGGCTGCACACCCCGAATCAGGCCAGCGCAGGGTAACTGCAACGCTTCAGCTTATAAACAATGCCAGGACCATTGTATTTCTTGTAACAGGGAAATCCAAAGCCGGTATGCTCGCCCGGATCCTTGGGAAAAGCGGGGAAAATTACCCTGCACCAATGTGGGAGAATTATCCCGCCGCATTGGTTGAGGCAAAAAATGGGGAAGTGATCTGGCTGGTCGACCAGGATGCGGCCCCAGGATACAAGGTCGGCTTGACTATTTGATCAGGCTGAGTCCTTCCAGGGCCGAGGGGTCGCCCGGGCTGTGCATCAACACCTTGTTGAACAGAATGCGGGCTTCCCGGGTCTTGCCCAGTTGGAATTTGATCCAGGCGAACAGCAGCAGGGAGTCGTAATCGAAGGGGTAGAGGTTGACCACCTTCTCCAGGTGGGTTTCAGCACGTTCAAATTGCCCCCGATTGTAAAGGATCAGCCCCATGCGGTAGTTGGCCAGGGTGTTTTGGGAGTCTGTCTCCAGGATGCGTCGGTACTGCTCCGCCACCTCGTCCCAGCGCCCCATGGCCGACAAAGGCAACACAAAACCAAAGCGGGCCTCGATGCCATAAGGCTTCAGGGTGATGGCCCGGCTGTAGAAATTCATGGATTCTTCCATAGACCCTGCCTGAAAATTCAACCAGCCGAGGCGAAGGTTGATCTCGTAAGAGTCTGACTGGTACACGCGGTTCAGGACCGCAGCAGCCTGGCGGTAATTGCCGACGGCTTCCAGGGCATAGCTTTCCTCAAAGGCGCCAATAACGGCTTCCTGTCCCCGGGCGGGGAGGCCAACGGCCAGCAGGGCCATGGCGCATGCCATTACAATTGTTTTTCTTAAAAACTCCATGTGATCCCTCCTGTAAACGTTTGACCGGAATAGGTAAACGGGTTCTCCGGCTCCTCCCCGCCGGCCGGCATAAAGCGGCTGCGGTGGCGGGTCATATACCCGGCCACAAAGACCCCAAGGTCTGGCCAGGCCTCCAGCGTGGCCCGGAAACCAAGCTGCCGTGTAACCTCATCCATGGCGTTGTAAACCAGGGCACCGTCATACCGGATGAAATTGGACATATCCCCCAATCCCGCAGAAGCCTCCAGCCATAGCCGGGAAGTGGCCCGGACCCCCAGACGCTGCTGGAACACCAGCCGGTCGGCAGTTCCTCCGCCAGGCCCCTCTTCGTGCTGCAGGGAAACCACCGAGACAGAATAGAGGTGCTGGTTGCCCAGGGGGTAGACCGCAGCCAGCAGGTCACCCTGCCACTGCCTGCCGCTGTTGAGCCTGGCCGCGTGCCCCGAAAGTCCCAGGGTGAAATAGGTGAAATCCCTGTAAAGGGATAGGCTGCCTGTCACGTCGTTCATACTGGCAGCGGGTATGGCGACCACTTCTTGCATTCCAGGCACCTGTTCATTCGTTGCCGGCACCTGTTCATTCGTTGCCGGCAGTCTGATGTGCAGGTAATGGACCCCGGCCACCAACCTGAGGTCGGCCGCCAGGCGCCAAATGACAGAGAAATAGTATTGGTTCAGCTCGGAGCGCGACCTGGCGTTCAGGGATTCTATCCCGTCCGACAAAAAATATGCGAAATGCTCCTTTCGGATATGGGTGTAAGCATGGTAAACGGACAGGCTCCTTCCGGCGGGATGCAGCAGGCCCAGCTGCATGCCCCGGTGGGAGCGGGACAGGAACTGGCTGCCGTCAGCGGCTTCTGGGTCGACCGAAAAGCCGGACAGGATGTGGTCGTTGTCCTGCGAGCCCATGTCAAAGGTCAGCAGGAGCCGCTGTATGGGCTTGCCGGGATAGATGCGCAACTCCTGCCTCCTGGATGCTGAAAACCTGTGGGCCAGGTGGCGGGCTTCGAAGTCGCGCCCGGCATATACCATGGAATAGTACAGGTATTCCAGCAGGCGTTCGTCCCCGGGCGTCTGTTCCCAGGCCTGCCGCAAATGCCGAACGGCACGGTGGTAATTCTGCCGGTTGTACCAGGCGATTCCAAGGCGGTAGCGCAAGAAATAGTAATCAATGCCCTGGCGCAGGGCCGCCTCTCCCAGCTCCGTCAGCCCACTCCAGTCTTCCTCCATAAGCAAGGCATGGGTCTGCCGGTCCACTTCCAGGGTATTCATTCCTGCCTGTGGACCGTTGCCCTGTTCGCGGCCGTATACCGGAAGCAAGAGCAAGGGCAGCAGCAGAATCAGGACGGTGATTTTGTACATAGCACTTCGGTGGTTTTGTCTTTGGTTCGTACGATGAACCCGGCCAGTCCGGAATTATCGACCTTCAGGTCCACTTCCACCAGCGGCCTGCGCCTGCCAAATATGCTGGTAAAGACCTGTGAGCGGAGCACCAGCCTGGTGTCGGAGAAGTTGTCCCTGATGCTGTCGTAGCGGACGTGGTAATGGCCCTTCATATAACGGTAAAAGGGGGCAATAAAGTCTTGCAGGAACAGTCTTCCCGGCGGAAACACCCGGTTTGCCGGGAAGGTGTCGAAAAGCTCCAGTTTCCTGTAATTCCCCAGGGCGATCTTATAGGCCCCCAGGTAAAAATAATACAGAAGGTTGTCGCGCCGGCCCTCGAAATGTGTGAAGTACAGCATGCCTTCATCCCTGCGAAACCAGGCCTTGCAACGGGATCGATCACATTCGATGAATTTGTTGAGCCAGGCATCCTGTTTGATCTCCCAGGTGGCCTCCGTGGGTTTGTCAGTGCCGGTTTTAAGATGAATTCTTTCCCCGGGGATGAACTGGAAGGCCTTTTTGAGGGCCGGGTGGACCTCGATATTGGCCACCCATTCCCCGGCCTCCGGCAGTGCCACGGTTTTCAGCACGGGATGGCCCCCTTTCCGGCACATATAATGGCTGAAGGGGTAGTCTGTGGTCCGGGACCCGATGTAGGGGGTGCGCTGCACCTGAAAATGCAGGTGGGGATATGGGGAGTGGCCCGAGTTGCCGCAGCGGGCAAGGACGGTGCCCC
>SLSG01000248.1 GCA_007130545.1 Bacteroidales bacterium
CATGGATTTTTGTTAAATTTGGGTAAAAACCAGAACCACATGGCAAATTTTGAATTGAAAATGCCCAAGTTGGGCGAAAGCATTACAGAAGCCACAATAACCAAATGGCTGAAAAATGTCGGGGATACGATCGAACTGGATGACGCCATCCTGGAAATCGCCACCGACAAGGTCGACTCCGAAATTCCGAGTCCGGTAGAAGGCGTATTGAAGGAACAGCTTTTCAAGGAGGGCGATGTGGTGGATGTTGACACCGTCATCGCCCTGATCGCCATGGAAGGAGAAGGCGAAGAGAAAGAAGAGAAAGAAGAGAAAGAAGATAAAGAAGAAGCCGCTGACAAAGAAGAAGACGACGGCAAAGAGAAGGACGAAGACAAGGGCGAAGACACCGGGGAGGAGGAAAAACCTGCAGAAACATCCGCCGAAAAGGAAGCGCCATCCGGAAAAGTCCTTGAAGGCAGCCGGGGGGAAAGCGGCCGTTTCTATTCCCCCTTGGTGAGGAACATCGCCCGGGAGGAAAAAATCCCTGCCGAAGAACTCGAGAAGATTCCCGGAAGCGGACAGGACAACCGCCTGACCAAGTCTGACCTCATGGAATACATCAAAAACAGGGAAGCCGCTCCAAAAGCGGCGGAAGCAGACCGGGATGAATCCGGCAAACCAGCCGGAAAACCCGCTCCTGCCGCGAAGAAACCTGCGGTGCAGGCAGGCGAAGGGGACGAGATCATTGAAATGGGCCGCATGCGCAAACTGATTGCCGAGCATATGGTGATGTCAGAAGACACCTCGGTGCACATCACCTTGTTTTTGGAGGCCGACCTGACCAAGCTGGTGAATTGGCGCAACAAGCAAAAAAAGGTTCTGGAAAACAGGGATGGCGAAAAGCTTACCTTCACCCCCATTTTCATAGAAGCCATAGCAAAGGCGCTGAAGGACTTTCCGATGGTAAATGTTTCGGTCGACGGTGACCGGATTATCAAACGGAAAAACATCAATGTGGGCATGGCTGCCGCGCTGCCCGACGGAAACCTGATCGTGCCGGTAATCCAAAACGCCGACCACAAGAGCCTGCTCGGACTGGCCAAGGAGGTCAACGACTTGGCTGCCAGGGCAAGGCAGAACAAACTGAAGCCGGATGAAATACAGGGAGGCACCTTTACGCTGACCAATTTCGGCACCTTTGGCGTGACACTGGGAACCCCCATCATCTACCAGCCGCAGGTAGCCATACTGGGAGTCGGACTCATTCAGAAGAAGCCTGTGGTGGTTGAAACACCGGAAGGTGACAGCATCGCCATACGGTACATGATAGACCTTTCGCTCGGATGCGACCACCGGGTTGTGGACGGCGCCCTGGGAGGCATGTTCCTGAGAAGGGTGGCCGACTACCTGGAGGACTTCGACACCAGCCAGAATATCTGATTGAGCCTGTGCACTACAAGGCCGTTACTGGCCTGCGCATGCCCGACACCGACACCACAGCATTCCGCAACCGGATCCCGCCCTGGGGTCCGGTTGTCATTTAAAAATTGATTACTTTTGCATCATGAAATTAAACCTGACCCGGCCCCTGGCCTTTTTCGACCTGGAAACCACCGGAGTACATGTAGTGACAGACCGCATCGTGGAGATCAGCATCTACAAGGTACATCCGGATGGAAGCAGTGAAAGCATGACCAAACTGGTCAATCCGACCATCCCTATTCCCGCGGAGGTCACTGCCATCCATGGCATACGGAATGAAGACGTCGCAGATGCGCCCACATTTGCCCAACTGGCGCCCACGCTGGAATCCTTTCTGCATAATTGCGACCTGGCAGGATACAATTCCAACAAGTTCGACGTGCCGATGCTGATCGAAGAGTTTCTGCGCTGCAATATCCAGTTCGATATCAAAAAACGGCACCTGATTGATGTGCAGAACATCTTTCACAAGATGGAACCCCGGACACTACGCGCAGCTTACCGCTTTTACTGCGGTAAGGAACTGGTGGGCGCACATGAGGCCGAGGCAGATACCAGGGCCACCCATGAAATACTGTTGGCACAGATCGCGAAATACCAGGGAACGGATTATGAGGACCAGGACGGCAAGGTAAGCCAGCCCATCGTAAACGATATGCAGGCCCTGCACAATTTTTCCTACAACCACCGCAATGCAGACCTTGTCGGGCATATCGGACTTAACCGGCAAGGCAAGGAGATCTTTAACTTCGGCAAGCACAAGGGGAGGCTGGTGGAAGAGGTATTCAGGCGGGAACCCCAGTATTTTGACTGGATGATGAAAGCCGACTTTCCCTTGTCGACCAAGAACCTGATCCAGCAGATCATGCTCAGGGGACGCAACAGCGGGACCTTTATTTTCAAAGACTAAGCCAGGATTGCCACCCCGCCTGCTATTGAACCCAAACGTCTGACCCTGATGAAGATCATTTGCATCGGCCGGAACTACCGGGACCACATCTCCGAAATGAACAGTCCGGTTCCGGAAGAACCCTTGTTCTTTTTGAAGCCGGAAACTGCGCTGATTCGCGCGGGACTGCCCTTTTTTATCCCGGATTTCTCATCTGAGATCCACCATGAAGTGGAGTTGGTGATCAGGATCTGTAAGATTGGCAAACACATACAGCCCCGATTTGCCCATACCTATTTTCGGGAGATCGGGGTCGGGATAGATTTTACGGCCCGGGACCTGCAACGGGAATGTATACAAAAAGGGCTCCCATGGGAGAAGGCAAAGGCATTTGACGGTTCTGCCCCGGTCAGCCGGATGAAGGCCCTGTCCGGATTGAATAAGCGGGATGCCATCGCCTTTTCGCTTAAAAAAAACGGCGAAACCGTTCAGCAAAGCACATCGTCTGAAATGATCCATTCATTCGACCAGTTGATCGCCCACGTTTCACGGTACGTGACCCTGAAGATCGGAGACCTGTTGTTCACAGGCACCCCGGCGGGTGTGGGAAAGGTGGAGGCGGGAGACCGGCTGGAAGCCTATCTGGAAGAAGAAAAAATGCTGCAGGTGGATATTCGCTGAACCCGGATCCCTCTCATGCTGCAGGCGCGAGCGGACCACGGAACCGTCCGGAATAAGGAAATAAAACCAATGATCATAAATATCTTCTGCACATGACACAAAGCCTGAAGATCATCCTGCGCTCCGGAAAGGACGATGCCGTGCGGCGCTTCCATCCCTGGATATTCAGCGGGGCCATCAAAAAGATTCAGGGCAATCCTGCGGACGGCAAGAATGCCGAAGTGTTCTCGAACAAGGATGAATACCTGGGCTGCGGCATCTACCAGGATGCCAGCATCGCGGTGCGCATTCTCGCCTTCACCCCGGAAAGGCCCGAAAGCTTCGGGACCGGATTCTGGGCAGAAAAAATCCAAAAGGCGATGGAAATAAGACGGGTAACCGGATTGACCAGCGACCCGTCGACCAATGTATTCCGGCTGGTGCATGGGGAAGGCGACCACCTGCCCGGACTGATTATCGATGATTATGACGGCAACCTTGTGGTGCAGATCCACGCTACCGGACTGTACCGCTTCCTGGATGACATTGTCGCTGCCCTGCAAAGGGTTTATGGTGCACGGCTGAAGAGCATTTATGACAAGAGCCGGGACACCCTGCCGGAAAGCTTCTGGCAGGAACGCCAGCCACGAGGATTCCTGGTGGGAACCGCCAACGATATTGAGGTCCTTGAGAACGGTCACCGCTTTCTGGTGGACATCGAGCAGGGCCAGAAGACGGGCTTCTTCATCGACCAAAGAGAAAACCGGCAATTGCTGACCCGTTATTGCCGGGACCGGAAAGTGCTGAACACGTTCTGCTATACGGGCGGGTTTTCGGTTTATGCACTGGCAGCAGGTGCCCGGGAGGTGCATTCGCTGGACAGTTCTGCAAGGGCCATGGAGATGACCGCCCGGAACGTGGAGCTGAACTTCCCCAAGGCTCCCCCCCACCGATGTATCACCTCAGACGCCAACCAATACCTGCAGGCCAACACAGAGGAATATGACCTGATCGTGCTCGACCCCCCCGCATTCGCAAAACACACCCATGTGAAGCACAATGCCATACAGGGCTATAAACGCCTCAACCTGGAGGCCATGAAAAAAATTCAACCGGGCGGCATCCTTTTTACCTTCAGCTGCTCCCAGGTCATTGACATGAACCTGTTCCGCTCCACCGTGATGGCGGCAGGCATCCTTGCCGGGCGCCAACTGCGCCTCTTGCACCAGATGAGCCAGGGCTCCGACCACCCTGTAAACATGTTTCACCCCGAGGGGCATTACCTAAAGGGATTGGTATTGATAGTGGATTAGGATGGTCCTTGCCGATTCCACATACAAGAGCATCTGGCGCATCTCCATGCCCATTATAGTGGGACTGGTGGCACAGAACCTGATGGTGGTGATAGATACCGCATTTTTGGGCCGTCTGGGGGAGATCACGCTGGGGGCATCTGCCATCGGTGGCATCTTTTACCTCTGCCTGGTTATGCTGGGCTCCGGCTTTGCAGTAGGCACCCAGATCATGATCGGCCGGCGCAACGGGGAGCGAAAATACCGCTCCATAGGCAGGATCGTCGACCATGCCGTGTACTTCATGCTTTTTCTGGCAGCATTGGTATTCCTGCTGCTTAGCTTTGGCGCACCCCAGTTTCTGGGATGGTTTTTAAAGTCGGATGCCGTGCTCGGGGAAAGCCTGGTCTTTCTCAGCTACCGCCGCTTCGGCATCTTCTTCGGCTTTCTGAATCTCTCGTTCAGTGCCTTTTACATTGGCACCACCCGCACCTTCATCCTTTCGGCAAGCACCATCCTGATGGCCCTGGTGAACATCGTGCTGGACTACACCCTGATATTCGGCCACTTTGGTTTCCCGCAAATGGGCATCGCCGGGGCGGCCCTGGCCACGAACATTGCCGAAGCAGTAACTTTTTTGTTTTTCGTCGGATGGACCTGGCAGCGCGGTTACTTCCGGGCCTTCGGGCTGTTCCGGTTCTGGAAGCCGCGCTGGAGGCTCTACAGGCCGCTTCTAAGGCTGGCCATACCGGTCATGTTCCAGTTTTTTCTCTCATTTGCGGCCTGGTTCGTCTTTTTTATGATCATCGAGCAGATCAGCGAAACCGCCCTGGCGGCATCCAACATCACCCGCAGTTTTTATATGCTGCTGATGATCCCGGTATGGGGACTCAGCTCGGCCACCAATACCATGGTCAGTAACCTGATCGGGCAGGGGAAAATGGACCAGGTCATCCCCCTGATCAAAAAAATGCTGCTGATCAGCGTGGGCTGTACCTTAGTGGTCATCCAGGCAAACTTGTTCTTCCCGGCAAAAATCGCCGCCTTTTTTACCGATGAAGCTTACCTTGTGGAGGCCACCGTTCCCCTGCTCTACGTGGTCAGCTTTGCCCTGATCGCGTTCTCCGTGGGAATGGTGGTGTTCAGCGGACTTTCAGGAACCGGGAAAACCATGGTCGCCCTCCGAATTGAAATTCTCTCTATCCTGTTTTACCTGGGATGCGCCTTCACCCTGGCAGTTGGGTTTGGCGCACCGGCACCGGTGGTCTGGTTCGTGGAAGTGGTCTACTTCTCGCTGCTCGGACTGTTCTCTTACATCTACCTTCGCAAGGGCAGCTGGAGACTACTGAATATTTAAGGCCGGGTACAGGTATTTGTCCCCAAAATGATAAATTTGCATCTGGCTGAATATCCCGCCCCAATTTTCGTTATTGTTTTGGGAGTCCGGACTGGCCTGTCATGAATCACTAATAATTAAAGACTGTTGTGAGAATATATACCGCTGCCCTTTCCATATCTCTGATTTTCATTACACTTCTGCTGGCTTCATTTTCCGGTATTCACGGCGATCGGACTTCTGATTCCGACGAAACGACACAGCCGCATGAAACGTATCCGGATCCGGAGGC
>SLSG01000264.1 GCA_007130545.1 Bacteroidales bacterium
AGGAAGCGCCGGCAGCGGCCAGGGCATCTGTTCCGATGTACCTTCCGATGATGATGGTATCGACAATATTGTACAATTGCTGGAACACATTGCCCAGCAACATGGGCAGGGCGAACAGGAAGATCTGCTTTCCGACGGGTCCCTGGCTTAGGTCACGCATGCCAAAATGTTATGAAACTTACAACAGCCTGGCGGGGGAAAAGTTTCTCAAAATAATCTTACATTTGCTTTTAGTCGGAGCAAATGATCACCAACCGGTAGCCGCCATGGATATTTCTGTCGTTGTGCCCCTGTTCAATGAGGAGGAATCCTTGCCTGAGCTTACCGCCTGGATCGACCGGGTGATGAAAGAGAACGGACTGGCTTATGAGCTGATCCTGGTGGATGATGGCAGCAGAGACGGATCCTGGAAAACCATCGAAGCCCTTTCCGGACAGTTCCCGGCAATCAGGGGATTCCGTTTCCGGCGAAACTACGGCAAATCGGCCGCCCTGCATACGGGCTTCAGAAATGCCTCCGGGGAGGTGGTCATCACGATGGACGCCGACCTGCAGGACAGCCCCGATGAGATCCCTGCATTGTATAAAATGATCCGGGAAGAGGGCTATGACCTGGTCAGCGGATGGAAGAAAGTACGGCACGACCCGCTCTCAAAAACCCTGCCCACCCGCTTGTTCAACTGGGCCACCAGGTGCGCCACCGGGATCCGCTTGCATGATTTTAATTGCGGACTAAAGGCTTATCGGCTGGCGGTGGTGAAAAGCATAGAGGTCTATGGGGAAATGCACCGGTATATCCCGGTCATGGCCAAATGGGCCGGCTTTACGCACATTGGGGAAAAGGTGGTGGCACACCAGAAACGGAAATACGGGAAGACGAAATTCGGACTGGAACGGTTCCTGAACGGGTTTCTGGACCTGATCTCCATCAGCTTTGTCACAAGGTTCGGAAGAAAACCCATGCACCTGTTTGGTTTGCTGGGGACCCTGTTGTTTCTGGCCGGTTTCGTGATAGCGCTCTACCTGGCCTATGGTAAATTCTTCATGATGGAGTACCGAATGACCGAAAGGCCTTTGTTTTACTTTGGACTGCTGGCCATGGTGCTGGGTACCCAGCTTTTTTTGGCCGGTTTTCTGGGGGAATTGATTTCCCGTTCTGCACCTGACCGAAACAATTATCAAATCGAAAAAACCTGCGGCTGAATTGGCAAAAATCGTGATACTCGGTCCGGCCCACCCTCTGCGAGGCGGGGGCATGTCTACCTTCAACGAGCGTCTGGCACGGGCATTTCAGGACCAGGGACACCAGGTGGTGATTTATACCTTTTCGCTGCAGTACCCCGGGTTTCTTTTTCCCGGCAAAACCCAGTATTCAGAAGAATCTCCTCCCGCAGACCTGGATATCAGGGTCAGGCTGAACAGCATCAACCCTTTGAATTGGTATGGAGTCGGACGTGAACTCCGTAGGATGAAGCCCGACCTGCTGGTGATCCGTTACTGGCTGCCGTTTATGGCGCCCTGCCTTGGTACGGTTGCCGCTCAGGTCAGGAAGAACGGTCATACCCGGGTGGTTGCTATCACCGACAATATCGTTCCCCATGAAAAACGGCCCGGAGACAGTATGTTGACCCGTTTTTTTATTCGTCGGATGCATGGGTTCGTGACCATGTCGGAAGCCGTGGGAAAGGACCTGCAGGCATTTGGTATACCTGAATCGGAAATTGGTTTTTGCCCCCATCCGTTGTACGACAACTTTGGCCCGCGCAAACCAAAAGCAGTGGCCAGGGAGGAACTGGGGCCCGAAATCCGGGACCTTGCCCCGGATGCGCTGCTGGTCCTGTTTTTTGGATTCATCAGACCCTACAAGGGACTGGACCTGCTGCTGGAAGCCATGGCTGATTCCCGTCTGAAGAAAATGCCGGTAAAGCTGCTGGTGGCCGGGGAGTTTTACAGCCAGCCGGAACCCTACTATAAGCTGGCAGATTCCCTGGGCTTGACTGACCGCATCATCTGGCATACCGATTTTATCGCAGACCATCTGGTTGGAAGTTATTTCTGTGCCGCCGACCTGGTGGCCCAGCCATATAAAACCGCCACCCAAAGCGGAGTGACCCAGGTGGCCTATCATTTCGAGGTGCCTATGCTGGTGACTGCGGTTGGCGGATTGCCTGAAATGGTCCCGCATATGAAGGCGGGCTATGTCGTAGATCCCGATCCCACAGCGATTGCGGATGCCATCGTGGATTATTTCAGTAGCAACCGGGGACCTGCGATGCGGGAGCAACTAAAACACGAAAAAAAGCGTTTTTCCTGGGAGCGCTTTACAACCGCCCTGATGGAGAAGGGCAGTATAAATCCATGATTTTATGGAAATCAGAAAACAGATTGAGGAAGCCATTGCGCTGAAAAAAAAGGTGCTGTCAGACGATCAGATCATGGATGCCATGGAGCAGACCATACAGGTCATCGTGGCGGCATACCAACAAGGGGGCAAAGTGCTTTTTTGCGGCAACGGGGGCAGCGCGGCGGATGCCCAGCACCTGGCCTCTGAACTTTCCGGCCGTTTCTATTTTGACCGCGCCCCATTGAATGCAGAAGCGCTACATGTGAATACTTCATTTCTGACCGCTACGGCCAATGATTATTCCTTTGAGATGGTGTATCAGCGAATGACCAGGGCACTGGGCAGGGAAGGGGATGTACTGGTGGCTTTGTCCACTTCGGGGAAGTCCCCAAACATTCTTCGGGCGCTGGAAGCAGGGCGGGAGATTGGAATGACGACCATCGGACTGACCGGAGGGGACGGAGGGGAAATGCAGGGTTTATGCGATATCCTGATAAGGGTGCCTTCCAGGGATACGCCCAGGATACAGGAAGTGCATATTTTAATCGGACATATTGTGTGTGAACAGGTGGAGGCGCTGATGTTCAATAAATAATTCAGCCCTCCCAAAGAAAATACTTAAATGCCAACTACCGGAAAATCCTTCAGAGCAGGGACAGCGAAACGCCATGTGCTTTCCGGCGGTATGGTGAATCGTCGTTGGACCCTATTTCTGGACCGGGACGGGGTGCTGAATGAGCGTCCCATAAATGATTATGTGAAGGGTTTGTCAGATTTCGTCTGGAAGGAGGGAGCCCTGGAGGGCCTTGCCGGTTTGTCACAAATATTCGGTACGATCGTGGTGGTGACCAACCAGCAGGGCATCGGGAAAGGCTTGATGACAGCAGACGACCTGGAATTGATTCACAAAAAGATGCTTCAGGAAGCAAATGAAGCCGGGGGCCGGATCGACAAGGTGTATTATTGCGGGGAGCTGGCCAGTACCCGGAGCTTTTATCGCAAGCCCGCGGTGGGCATGGGGCTTCTGGCGAGGAAGGATTTTCCGCAGATCTGCTTTTCCCACAGCGTAATGGTCGGGGATACCCTCTCTGATATGCGTTTTGGGAAAAGGCTCAAAATGCATACGGTCCTGATTGGCAGTGACCTGTCTCTGGCCAGGGAATACCCCCGCATGGTGGATCTGGGGTTTGCCGATCTTAACGGGTTTTTACATTATTTACAAAAAGTATAGGCCGGAAGCAATGCGTTTTAAAAGGATAATTATACACCAGTTTCTTATTGTTAGCTGCTTTCTGTCCTGGACGACCACTGGAGTCGCCAGTAGCACCTCCGCCAGCACCCCCGACTCCGCCAGCACCCCCATCACCCCCATCACCAGCAGTACCTCCGCCTATCCACCCCTGTATTACTGGGTAAGCTTCACAGACAAGACCGGCACTCCCTTCTCACTGACGCGGCCGGATGAATTTCTTTCTTCCCGCTCCATTGAAAGACGCATTCGTCAGGGCATTCCCCTTGACGAGGCAGACCTGCCTGTCAACCCGGCTTATGTAGATGGCCTTTTGAGCGATACAACCGTTGTGGTTTATTATGTGAGCCGCTGGATGAACGGGGCCCTGGTGAGGGCACCCAACGAGCATTCCATTAGCCGGGTAGGCCAGTTGCCTTTTGTGGAGAGTACCATGGAAGTCAAACCGGATCTGACCGGCGCACAGGCCCAATCTCCTTTTTCAACGAAATTTAGTGGTATTCAGGGGGTGGAAGGATTTGTCGGACCGGATTACGGGGATTCACGGCAACAGATCGAACAGCTCAACGGTCAATACTTGCATGCCATGGATTTTGTCGGACAAGGAATGCACATTGCCGTGCTGGATGCAGGCTTCCTGAATGTGGACCAGCTATGGACGTTCGAAAGCATGCGGACAGAAGGCAGGTTGCTGGGCGTGAGGGATTTCGTTGATCTGCAGGGAGATCCATTCAGGGGCCATCCCCATGGGATGTCGGTGCTTTCGGTAATGGCGGCCGACAGCCCCGGACAATTGATGGGGACAGCTCCCGGGGCCTCGTACTGGCTGCTAAGGACGGAAGATGGCAGCAGCGAATACATTATCGAAGAGTATAACTGGCTTGCCGCTGTGGAATTTGCGGACAGCGCAGGGGTGGACATCATCAATTCTTCCTTGGGCTATACCCGTTTTGACGATCCGGAACAGGACCATACATATGAATCGCTTGACGGACAAACGACCGTGGTGAGCAGGGCGGCAAACATGGCATTTGAAAGGGGCATGTTGGTGGTAAACAGCGCAGGGAATTACGGGGCGCAGGACTGGCGATATATTGGTGCCCCTGCCGATGCTCCCGGTGCACTGGCCGTGGGGGCCGTGACAGCGGAAGGGATACGTACAGACTGGAGCTCGGTGGGCCCGTCATCCGACGGAAGGCTCAAGCCGGATGTGATGGCCAAGGGGCAGCAGGTGGGTGCGATAAATGCATTCAATGGAACTTCAATGGTGAATGGTACCTCGTTTTCATCCCCCCTGGTTGCCGGTATGGCAGCATGCCTGTGGCAGAAGTACCCCATGCTGGGTGCAGCCGATATCAAAATGGTCATAAAGAGGAGTGCCAGCAAATTCGGGTCTCCTGATAATTTGATGGGCCAAGGGATCCCGGATTTCAGAAAGGCGTCGAAAATCCTTGAGGCTTTGGATGGGCAACAAAGCGTGATGATTCTGCCCAATCCATTGCAGACCCATTCAAGCATAGAATTTATTTCGGATGTGTCTGACAGAGTGGATGTCTATATGGTAAACATGAAAGGGGAGGTGGTTTACCAGGTGACGGACCTGCAGGTTTTTGAAGGGTTCAACGGACTGCGTCCCTTTTCGGGTATATCCCATCTGCCTGCTGGCGTTTATCTGGTACGTCTTGCCTCAGTCCGACTCAACGAGCTGCTTAAAGTCATGATTGTGGATTGATTCTCTGTCATCTACGATTAAATCCCAGCAAAAATACCTTTCCCAGAAGCGCCTGCCCGTATCAGGGCAGGAGGGTACATCAAACCAAAGCATCCTCGTGAAGATATGCATAAACACAATCATTGATTGCTCAACGCTTATCATTGATTGTGTAACACCAAATTGTTGAAGAACACCGCTAATTGCTTGCATAGGCTTAGGGATAGGGTGGAGGATCTTATTTAGTGAGTGCTGACCTGCATATACCCAGGTTTCATTGCATGCGTTCACAAAAATAAACACTAATTTACTGTTTACCTACGTAAACAATATCGCTTGTTTACAGACGGAAACAAATGGTTACACAGTTAAACATATTATTGTTATACAATACTAATGAGTGCATTACACATAAGTAAACAGTTCACATTACTATACACTAATATTGTTTACAAACCTAAACATCATGTATTTGTCATTTATTGATAAAATAATAATTTTTAGAACAATAGAGTACTGAATACCAGTTAAAACAAAGAATCATATCAATAATAACTATAATATATTCTTAT
>SLSG01000329.1 GCA_007130545.1 Bacteroidales bacterium
CAGGTATACAGCTCCGTGCAGCCACACTCCATACACCTCAGGGTCTCCTTCATGGCGGCATCCGGCTCGTACCCCAGCTCGACTTCGTTGAAGTTGTCACGGGTTTCCGGTTCCATGGTAGGCATTTCCTCTCTTTCCTGTGAGGCGAAATGGGTTTCATAATCCGATTTTACCTGTTCCCGGAAGTTGTCGCGCTTGCTGAGGAACTCAGCCGGTGCCGGACTAAGCGTCAGCCCGTGCAGGAACTGATTGCAGCTGTGGGCAGCCTTCTTCCCCTGGGCGATGGCTTCGATAAGGGTGGCCGGACCGGTGACCCCGTCTCCGCAGGCAAATACATCTTCAATGGAGGTCTGCAAAGTCTTTGGATCTGCTTCAATGTCGCCCCATTTGTTGATGGCGAGTTCCTTGCCGGCATGGGCGTTTATGTCGTCAATGAAATTCACGTTGGTCTTTTGTCCAATGGCCGCCAGCACGATGTCGGCCTTCACCGTGAATTCCGATCCTTCGACCTTCACGGGGCGGCGCCTCCCGGAGGCGTCCGGCTCGCCCAGCTCCATGCGGTAACAGCAAATGGATTCCACGTTCCCTTCCGCGTTCTTATTGACCAGGGCTGGGGCCGTCAGGAATTTGTATTGGATGCCCTCGAGCTTGGATTCATGGATCTCAATCGGGTTGGCAGGCATTTCCTTCTCTGTGCGGCGGTACAGCACCATCACCTCTTTGGCTCCGCATCGCTTGGCGGTGCGGCAGCAGTCCATCGCCGTATTTCCGCCGCCGATCACGGCCACCGTCTGGCCCGTAAAATCGTATTTCTGCCCGGTCATTTCCATATTCCTCAGAAAATCAATCCCCGAAAAAATATTGCCGGCATCGTCGTTGGCGCAACCGATGCGGGTGCCGTTCTGGGAGCCAATGGCCAGAATGACCGAGTCGAACTGCTTTTTCAGGTCTGCATAGCTGAGGTTGTCTCCCAGTTTTTTGTTGTAGTGGATCTTCGCGCCCAGTCCGGTGATCCCCTCCACTTCTTTCTCAATGATGTCGTTCGGCAGGCGGTAGGGGGGGATGCCGTACCGGAGCATGCCGCCGGCATGGGGACTGGCCTCAAAGATCTCTGCATGGTGGCCCTCGATGGCCAGGTAGTAGGCAGCCGTCAGTCCGCCAGGCCCCGCCCCGATGATGGCCACTTTCTTCCCGGTAGGGGCTTTGGTCTGTGGCATGAAGCGCTCCGGCGACTCCAGGTCAATGTCGGATGTGTAACGTTTAAGGTAGTCGATGCCCACCCCGATGCCTTCCACCAAATTCCTTCTGCAGGCCAGTTCGCAGGGACGTACACAGACCCTCCCGCATATGGCCGGCAATGGGTTGGTCTGCTTGATCAGCTCGACGGCCTCGCGATGCATGCCGCGGTTGATCATCGCGATATATCCCTGCACATCCACGCCGGCCGGGCAGGTCTCCCTGCAGGGTGCGGTGCAGTCGGCGTAATGGTTGCTGGCAAGCAGCTCCAGCGCAAATTTGCGGGACCTTTTGACCCGGTCGTTCTCTGTCTCAATCCGCATGCCCTCAGCGATCTTCGTGGAGCAGGCAGGCTGCAATCCGCGCATGCCTTCCACCTGGACCACACATACATAGCAGGAGGAGAAGGGCTCCAGCCTTTCGTCATTGCAAAGGGTGGGAATCTCAATGTCCTGCCGCCGGGCCAGTTCCAGTATGGTCTCTCCCTTGTATCCGACAATAATCTTGCCGTTCAGTATGATATTCAGTTTACTCATCTGCTTGTATTTTAGCTTACAACAATGGCTTCAAACTTGCACCTGGTGTAACACACACCGCATTGGATGCAGACGTCCTGCAAAACAAAATGCTTCTCCCGCTTGCCGCCTTCGATGGCATCTACCGGGCAGCCCTTCGTGCAGGCCATGCAACCCGTACAGTTCTCCTGGTTCACCGTATAGGTCAGCAGTTTCTTGCAGCTCAGGGCCGGGCACTTCCTGTCGCGGATATGGGCCTCGTATTCGTCACGGAAGTACTTGATTGTGGTCAGTACCGGGTTGGGGGCGGTCTGTCCGAGTCCGCAAAGCGAACTGTCCTTTATGGTCTCTGCCAGGTTTTCAAGCATTTCGATGTCGCCATCCCTGCCTTCCCCCTCGGTAATGCGCGTCAGGATCTCCAGCATGCGCTTGGTGCCGATCCGGCAGAAGGTGCATTTCCCGCAGCTTTCCTTCTGGGTGAAATCCAGGAAAAAGCGGGCGATATCGACCACACAGGTGGTCTCGTCCATCACCACCATCCCTCCGGAGCCCATGATGGCCCCGGTGGCATTCACAGAGTCATAGTCCACCTGCGTATGGGAGAGATGCTCGGGAATGCAGCCACCGGATGGTCCGCCGAGCTGCACGGCCTTGAATTTCTTATTGCCGGTGATCCCCCCGCCCAGCTTGTAGATGATGTCCTTGATGGTGATGCCCATGGGTACCTCCACGAGTCCGCCACGCCGGATCTTCCCGGTCAGTGCGAACACCTTGGTGCCCTTGCTTTTTTCGGTACCATACTGTGCATAAGCCTGGGGTCCGTTCAGGATAATCCAGGGAATGTTCACAAAGGTTTCCACATTGTTGATGTTGGTGGGGCTTTTCCACAGGCCGGATTCTGCCGGGAAAGGAGGTCGCCGCCTGGGCATGCCACGTTGTCCCTCGATCGAGGCGATCAATGCGGTTTCCTCCCCGCAGACGAAGGCACCGGCCCCCTCCTTGATCTGCAGGTCGAAATCAAAACCCGGGATGCCGCAGCTGTCCTTCCCGAGGTAGCCCTTCTCCCTGGCCTGTCCGATGGCTATGTTCAGTCTTTTTATCGCCAGCGGGTATTCTGCCCGGCAATAGATATAACCCTCACTTGCTCCTACGGCATAGCCGCAGATGATCATGCCCTCCAGCACCCCGTGGGGGTCGCCCTCCAGGATGGACCGGTCCATGAACGCCCCGGGGTCTCCCTCATCGGCATTGCAAATGACATATTTTTTTGGTGCGTCATTGTTGCGGGCAAATCGCCACTTAAGCCCGGTGGAAAACCCACCGCCCCCGCGACCCCGCATGCCGGAGTCCATCACCGCCTGTATCACCGCATCGGGTTTCATGTGCTGTTCATAAATCTTCCGGATGGCACCATAGCCACCGCGGGCCTCGTATTCCTCGACCGATTCCGGATCGATATGTCCGCAATTGCGCAGTGCGACCTTGACCTGCCCGTCAAAGAAATCCTTGTCCTTGCCCGGCAGTTTGTCTGATTGCACGATCAGTTCCGGGATGGGGGAGAAGTTCTTGATGTGCTTTTCGATGATCTCATCGACTCTCTCGGCCTTGACCTCCCCGTAAAGATAGGTACCACTGTCGTCGATAATCTCTACCAGGGGTTCCCGGTAGCACATGCCGACGCAGCTGGTCTTTTTAAGTTTAAAGTCCAGCTTATCGGTCTCAAGTATGCGCAGGAATTCATTGTAGGTCTTGTTGGCTCCTGCCGCGATGCCACAACTTCCCAATCCGACGATCACAGTGAAACCGTTCTTTTGACCGTTTTTTGGGGTTTTAACAGGATGGTTTTGATTGCTCATGTCTTATTGCCTGGTGGATAAGGGTAATGATGAAACTCCATTGTGTGCCTCTGACCGGCTTGATTGCCGGCCCTTGCGCGTTCAGGTCTGGCTGCTTTCCGAGCGGCGGATTTCCTTGATGATCTTGACGGCTTCCCGTGGGGTGAGCTTGCCGTAGGTCTCGCTCCCGATCATCATGACCGGAGCCAGGGAACAACACCCCAGGCAGGCCACGGTTTCCAGTGTAAAGAGTCCGTCTGCGGTGGTCTCCCCGTCCTTGATCGCCAGGTGGTCGAGCAGCTCATCGGTGATGGCCGAAACGCTCTGCACATGGCAGGCCGTGCCGTGGCACATTTTTACGATGTGCTTGCCGGCCGGGACCAGACGGAACTGCGCATAGAAAGTGGCCACCCCGTACATTTCATTCAGCTCCAGTCCGGTTTCCCTATGCAGCTTTGCAAAGGCTTCATTCGGAATGAAGCCATACAGGTCCTGCGTCCCCTGCAGCAGGGGGATCAGTTTGCCGGGCTTGTGTTTCAGCTTACTGATCAGCGGGTCCATCAGCGAGAGGTCAACCGCCACTACGGGTCCGGCTGCTGTGACTTCGGGAGCTATTCGTTTGATTCGCATGGGGTAAATATTTACTGGTATTTTGATTCTGCGGGGGAAATTATATAAAAAATACCGGGTCCGTGAAGATATTTAAAAAAATATTTTTTTTATCCGGTGCTTGGAAATATCGATTATTTTTTATAAAAAAACCGGCAGAGGGTTCCTGCCGGTTTTTGGTTCAAATGATTGAAAATGGTCTCATTGCAATTTAAGCAGGTTTAAGGCCTGTCTGTTGGATTAAATAACGCCCTGGTCGATCATCGCGTCGGCCACCTTGATGAAGCCGGCAATGTTGGAGCCTTTCACGTAGTTGACGAAGCCGTCTTCTTCCTTGCCGTGCTTTACGCAGGCTTCGTGAATACTCTTCATGATGGTGTGAAGTTTTTGCTCGACTTCCTCGGCTGTCCAGTTCAGTTTCATTGCATTCTGGGTCTGTTCCAGTCCGCTGGTAGCCACACCGCCTGCGTTGGATGCCTTACCGGGTCCGTAAAGAATCTTATGTTCCAGGAAGAGTTCCATTGCTTCCGGGGTGCAGGGCATATTGGCCCCTTCCGATACGCACAATACGCCATTATTCACCAGGTTTTGGGCATCTTCCAAATTCAGCTCGTTCTGGATGGCGCAGGGCAGGGCCACGTCGCACTTGACCTCCCACGGGCGTTTCCCTTCGAAGAACTGGGCATTGGGGTATTCGTAGGTGTAAGGCTTGACGATGTCCTGGTTGGAAGCACGCAATTCAAGCAGGTAGTCGACCTTGTCTCCACTGATGCCGTCGGGATCGTACACATAGCCGTCGGGTCCGCTGATGGTCACCACGCGTGCCCCAAGCTGGTTGGCCTTGATGATGGAGCCCCAGGACACATTGCCGAAACCGGAAACAGTAACGATTTTGCCTTTCATGGATTCACCACGGGTCTTCAGCATCTCCTCTGCGAAATAGACGTTGCCGAAGCCGGTGGCTTCCGGACGGATCAGGCTGCCGCCCCAGTTGCGTCCCTTGCCGGTGAATACGCCATGGTGCTCGCCAACCAGTTTTTTATACATACCGAACATATACCCAATTTCCCGTCCGCCTACGCCAATGTCTCCTGCAGGGATGTCCGTGTCGGGTCCGACATATTTATACAACTCGGCCATGAAAGCCTGGCAGAAACGCATGATCTCCGCGTTTGACTTCCCTTTGGGGTCAAAGTCACTGCCACCTTTGGCACCGCCCATAGGCAGCGTGGTCAGGCTGTTCTTGAAAGTCTGTTCAAAACCCAGGAACTTCAGTCCGCCCAAAGTCACGCTGGGGTGGAAGCGGATTCCGCCTTTGTAGGGTCCGATTGCATTGTTGAACTGCACGCGGTACCCACGGTTCACGTGCACCTTGCCCTTGTCGTCCATCCACTGCACCTTGAAGGAGATGACCCGGTCTGGCTCCACAATCCGGTCGATGATGTTGGCGGCTTCATACTTGGGGTTTTCCCTTACCACATCGATAATCGTTTCCAGTACTTCTTTGACTGCTTGCAAAAACTCAGGCTGGCCCGGATTTTTTTTCTCCAGGTCTGACATTATGTTTTCTAAATTCATAATAGGGTGATTTTAAGAAATTTGTAATAGATGGAAATTGAGTA
>SLSG01000006.1 GCA_007130545.1 Bacteroidales bacterium
ACATTATATTAAAGAATGACTTTAGGAACAGACCACGTTTTGTCCGGGCATTGAAAACACTCTGTTAATCTTCCAGTGCCTCCCTTATCGCCTTTACAAAGGCCTCAATGTCTTCTTCCGTCGTGTTGAAGGCGGTCATCCACCTGACCTCGCTGCGGCCCTCGTCCCATACATAAAAAAAGTATTTCCTTTTCAGCTTCTCAATGGCCGGTTTGGGAACGATGGCGAAGACTCCGTTGGTTTGCACCGGCTGGGTAATCTGCACCTGGGGCAAGGCGGAAAGTTTTTCTGACAGCAGGCTGGCCATCCGGTTGGCGTGCCTGGCGTTCTGCAGCCACAGGTCATTAGATAACAGGGCATTGAACTGGGCGCTCAGGTACCGCATTTTAGAGGCAAGCTGCATGCTTTGCTTCCGGGTGTACATAAAATCTTCCGCAAGCTCCGGTTCAAGAAATACCACGGCTTCCCCCAGCATCATCCCGTTTTTGGTGCCCCCGAATGAGAGTACATCCACACCGGTATCCGTGACCATCTCCCGCATCGAAACGCCCAGGCTTGCAGCCGCGTTGGCAATGCGTGCGCCATCCATATGCAGGATCAACTGGTTTTCCCTGGCAAACTGAGCAATTTCGGTAATCTCTTCGGTAGTATAAACCGTTCCCAGCTCTGTAGCCTGGGTGATGGAAATGATCCGGGTCTGCGCATGGTGCTGAAAACCGGTGGAATGCAACAGGGGTTTGATCTGTCCTGTCCGTATTTTACCGTCCGGTGCCGGCAGCGCATGCAGCTTGCATCCGGTGAATTTTTCAGGGGCCCCGCATTCGTCGTGCTGAATATGTGCCTTGTCGGCGCATACGATGGCGTTAAAAGGACGGCTAAGGTGGGAGAGGGCAGAAACATTGGCCCCGGTGCCATTGAACACCAGAAATGCTTTCGCCTGTGGTCCGAATTGTTCCTTGAACAACTGTTCGGTCTTCAGTGTATGTACATCGTCCCCATAGGCTATGGCATCGCCCTGGTTGACCTCCAGGATTGCCCGCATGACCGATTCGTGCACCGGGGCATTGTTGTCACTGGCAAAGCTTTTGAACTTCTGCATCTGGAAAAGGCTATAATTAATGGTCCAAATGTACCCATTTGTTTATTCAGAACAAAGTCCTGTTATTTCACCAGGGTGCGGGGAATATCGGGAGGCAGGCGGGTCAGAAGCTGGTAGTTTAGCTGGTTACTCATCTCACAGAAGGAGGCGATGCTAATGCTTAGCCGGCCCTGCTTTCCGACCATTACCACCTCGTCGCCCTTTTCCACTCCGGGCACATCCGTCACATTGAGCGTCATCGTGTTCATGGTCACCGTCCCGATCACCGGGACCCGTCTTCCCCGGATCAGGACCCGGCCGGTATTGCTGAGAGACCGGCTGAAACCATTGGCGTATCCGACAGGTATGACTGCAATGCGGGTTTTCTTGTTGGCCAGGAAAGAGGACCCGTAGCCGATAAACTGCCCGGCTTCCACGTCCTTGACGACCATCACGCGGGATTTCCACGAAAGCAGCCGCTTGAGGTCATCGCCTTTGGAAGTATCTTTTCTGAAACGGAACATATGGGTTTCCGGGCTGGGCCAGTAGCCGAACTGGGCGATTCCGAAACGCACCATATCCATGATGGTTGTCGGATAGGTCAGTGCAGCCGCAGAGCAGGCCGTGTGCCGGTATGCCGGATGCAGGCCATGCCGCCCCAGATACCTTACAAATTTCCGGTACTGGACCAGCTGGTTCTTTATCCTGAGGTAGTTGGCCAGGCTCTCGGCGCCGGCAAAATGTGTACAAAGCCCTTCAAACTCAAAATGGGCAAGGTTCGCATTCAAGTAGGCAGCCAGTTTTTTTAATTCCTCGTATTCGAAGCCGGTGCGGTGAAAACCCGTCTCCACTTCCAGGTGCAGGCGGGCTTTTCGCCCCATGCGTTTTGCAATATCGACCGCCATCTCCAGCCGCCCCCAGTCAAAAACGAAAAATTCGATTCCGTTCTCAATGGCCCAGGACAACTCCTCGTCATCCAGATATCCCATGATCATGATTCGTGTGCCCTCTGAAGCCACGGCAAAGGATTCGTAAGCCTCTCCGGCACTGAATACCGAGAAGTGCCGGATACCGGAACGTTCTGCCAGCGAAATGATATTGCCAATGCCATGGCCGTAGGCATTGCCCTTGATCACCGACGATATTCTTACATCCTTGCCGACGATATTCCGGAGGTAACGGATGTTGTTTTTGTAGGCAGACTGGCTGATCTCAATGTATGAGGTATTGAACATCTTCATCTTATTTGTTATGTGCGAGACGCGCGATCTCCAGAAACATGGCAATGCCCGTTTCTATGATCTCATCCGGAAAGTCGTAGTCGTTGTTGTGGAGGCTTGGATGCTTTTCCCCGGATCCGATCCCAAACAGCGCTCCCGGAAATTGCTGGGTGAAATGTCCGAAATCCTCCGACCATCTGAAAGGCTCTTCAATGCCAAGCACCCTGGCCCCGATGGCCTTGGCGGCTTTCCTGACCGTTTCGGTCGCCTCTTTTTGGTTATGGGTGGCAGGAAACACTTCCGTATAGCGTATGCTGGCTTCCAACCCATTCCGGTCTGCCAGGGTTTTCACCAGGGATTCTGACCTGCGGGTAAACACTTTCATGTCATCGTTCAGGAAACTGCGCAGCGTGGCCATCACCACGCCTTTTCCGGGATTGGTGCCAAATGCAAGTTCGCCAAGTTTTACATGAATGATGGTCAGCAGCACAAAATCCCGGAAAGCTGATTTTTCTGCGGGAATACCCTGGAGTCCGCCAATCAGCTCCGGAAGCACGAGCCCCGGACTGTTTCCCTGCTCCGGATGGGCGGCATGTGATGAGCGGCCGGTAAGCTCAATGATCATCCCCTTGGAGGCAGAGGCAAAAGGTCCGTCTTTAATGACAATAGCCTTTTCAGGGTATCCTGGCAGGTTGTGGAGTGCATACACCTGGTCGGGCAGGATTTCCTGGAACAGGGGGTCCCTGATCACTTTTTCCGCGCCCTGCCCCGTTTCCTCCTCGCCCTGGAACAATAGGACCACCCGCCCCTTGTCCGGCCTTTCCCGGCCCAGGACTGCCGCCACCCCGGCCAGGATCGCGGTATGCCCGTCGTGCCCGCATTTATGGGAAACCCCCTCATGCTGGCTCTTGTAATCGAATGTATTGACCTCCTGTATGGGAAGCGCATCCAGGTCTGCACGGAACAAAATGGTGGGTCCTTCCTTCCCGGAATCAAAAATGGCTGCAAGGCCGTGCCCCCCAATGTTTTCAATCATCCGTTCGGGTCCCTGTTTTTCCAGAAAAGCCTTTACCCAGCCTGCTGTTTGCCTTTCATTTCCCGAAAGCTCAGGGTAGCGGTGAAGGGTTTTTCTCAGCCTGACCACGTCCTCCAGAATCTCCTTGCTGATCTTTTCTGTCATATATTAAGTTTTCCGCTGTTTGAAAACAGTCAAATATTCCGCTGATTGAATACGGTCGAAAATAAGAAAAATAAAAGGATTGGATTTCATTTCTGCCGGTTTTTTTCTAATCCATGCCGGCAAGTGATGATGACAGGCGGGGGCGGGTTGCATTTTTTTTTATATATTTATCCGAAATAAATAAATGGCACGTCCAACCCTCAATTTCAGCAAATGTATAACCGGGCTATATTGAATATCAAACCATTGGGCTTTATGTGGCCCACCAGCGATCCTTTTATTTTCTGCGTGCACCACCTGGACCATTACCCTTCCGGGAACGATGACATGGGTCCGGCTGCCTCCCTTGCAGGACGAACCCTGGGCCAGGACTTTACCGTAAAGGATGGCTGGCGCATGTACCATGGAGAACGCATTCCCGGTTTTCCAGCCCATCCGCACCGGGGTTTTGAAACGGTGACCATCGTACTGGAAGGCTTTGTGGATCACTCTGACTCACACGGGGCGGCCGGTCGTTATGGAAACGGGGATGTGCAATGGATGACGGCCGGATCGGGTTTGCAGCATTGCGAGATGTTCCCACTCAGAAACCAGGACCGGGACAATCCACTGGAGTTGTTCCAGATATGGCTTAACCTGCCGGAAAAGGACAAATTTGCCCAGCCTCATTTCAAAATGCTCTGGGCGGAAAATATTCCTGAAGTTAAACACCGGGACGAGCAGGGCCGAACCACCACGGTCAAAGTCTTTGCCGGGTCCTTTGCCGGGGAATCAGCTCCCGATCCGGCACCGGATTCCTGGGCTGCGGAACCAGCCAACGGGGTCAATATATGGACGATCCGGATGGAAAAAGGGGCGAGATGGACGCTTCCTGCTGCCGGGGCAGAAATGCATCGTTCCCTGTATTTTTACAAGGGAAAAAACCTAAGCGTGGCTGGAATGGATGTGGATTCCTACCAGGCCATCGAGATGCTGTCAGACCAGGATGTCATCCTGGAAAGCAGCGGGGAAGATGCCTTTCTTTTAATGCTTCAGGGCCTTCCAATCAATGAACCCGTGGTCCAGCACGGACCTTTTGTCATGAACAGTCCGGATGAAATTCAACAGGCCATACGGGATTACAGGGAAACCGGGTTCGGAGGGTGGCCGTGGGACCGTTACGACCAGGTACACCCAAGGGATCAGGTACGCTTTGCCAGGTATAACAACGGCAAAACGGAAACCCCCTGAGGCGCATTTAATTGCCCCCTGGGATCCTTAGCGTGATGCTGGCTGCGATTTCCAGGGCGGTGGTCAAGGTGCTTAGGTCCGGGAACAATTCACCGGTTTCACCGGACCAATGGCTGTGTCCGATGGGTGATAGCCTAAAGTCCTGCTGCCCGCTTCCGAGATCCACGACCGCCTCATACACCAGGGCAGGCTGGCTGGATGTCATATAATGTTCATCCCCCGGAAACCTGTCATTGGTCCAGTACCTGTTCCAGTCCCACGACTGATTTATTTCGAACAGAAGCCTGAATTGTTGCCTGTCCCCGGGATCAAGCCTGCTTTTTAGCAGAAAATGGCTTTTGGGGGTGGGTCCTGTCAGGGCGTCCGGTAGCGGGTCGTCCTGGCTGGGAATATAATATCCGTCTTCGGCCTCCACGCCTCGCTGGTGGCCCCAATAGGGGAGGGCCGCAGGCCTTCGGACAGGTCCGGGCATCCAGCGTCCTGTGGATGGATCCCCATGACGGAAAACCCCTTCCGCAATGGACTGTGCCACATAGAGGGTTTGCAGGTAGTTCCCCTCCATATCCTCCGCCCAGATGGCCATCAGCGGATGGTTGTGGGCAGGTCCCATAATGAATTCCACTTCAAGCGTCAAACCTTCGGCATGTGTAAGGGTCTGCATCACCTCCACGGCCTCTGGTCCAACTGGTACCCCGGTGTCCGCTATGGCCCCGGGCTTCCTGCCACTGGTGCAGGAAACTGCAAATAATGACAACAGCAACATCAATGGTACCGGTCCTGTCTGAAGGCATTTGTTTATTTTCATAGCCATTTTTTTTCGGGTCATGCTAAAACTCCAGTATGATCCCCACACTGGGCAGCACGCTTCCAATAAGGTTCTCCAAACGTTTTAGTTCATAGCGTTCCACTCCGTTATCTGAGATGACCACCGGCTTGCCAGCGGCATCTTCCACGCGGACGTAGTTGGCCGGCTGGTCGGCCTTGAAGTTATATACATTCTGTACATCCAGATACAGCATCAGTGACCAGCGGTCGAGGAAAAACTGCTTGTCCACCCGAAGATCCAATTGGTGAAAAGCCCTGAGCCGCTCCCTGTTGAATCTGGAATAGTCGAGATAGGGCATGCCCTGCACATCCCACGCATCACGAATGCTTGATTTTTCAAGGTCGTACGGGGTATAGGGGGCACCCCCGGAAAACCTCCATTTCAGTCCGACATCCCAGTTCCGCGGCAATTTTCGCAGGGCTGTCAGGATCACGATATGCCGGTTGTCCCACGCCGCCGGCACATAATTGTTGGCAATGTCCTTGAATTCGCTGCGAACAAACGTATAGGAAAGAATCAGGTTGAACCCCCTGAATCGCTGTTCCCTGAGCAGCAGCTCCGCTCCAAAAGCCCTTCCCTCACCGGTCGAAACCACCTCCTCCGCGCCAAATACACCGAAATCGGCCGACCGGCTGCCAAGCACAACAGAATCACGCACGGAGAATGGATAATGGTCGTAGTCCTTGTAAAACCCTTCCAGGCTGATGATGCTGCTGCCCGTGGGAAGCCATTCAATGCCCGCCACCAGGTGGTCTACAGAAATATACCGGAGGCCGTTCTCCCGGTTCACCAGCTGTCCGTCATTGTTCCTGAAACCCATCGTGGTATAGGCGGGGAGCTGAAAATAGCGCCCCGTATTAAAGTTCAGGGAAAAATTCTCCTGCAACTTATAGGACGCAGAAAAGCGTGGGGATAACTGCCTGAGCGGATTGGCCATAAGTGGCCTGTAATTGTTGGCATCCGCCCGGATACCCAGCGAAAGCGACAGGCGGTCATCCATCAGCCGCCGGGTGGCCTGGGCGAAAAAACTCCATTTGAACAGGTCAAGGGCAGACTCAAAATCAATGACCTGCAGTTGATCAAAGAGAAATACCTCCTGGTAGGTGTCGCTTGAAAAGCGGGCATATTCCCCCCCGGCCCCAAAACGGACCCTGGTATTCCCGATATTGAGAAGCCGTTCAAAACGGATTTTGTTTTCTATTTCGTCGGATAGGTAATCCAGCGACCTGGGCAGGTTTTCGTTGTTCCCCGGGTATTTGAATGCGGTATTGCGCAGCATATTGCGGCTGAGCACCCAGGTGTCGAAACCATTGTCACGGAATTGACGATACACCCCGCCGAGGGCATAGTTCCACTGTTCATTCACGGGCAGGTAATCCAGTATGAACCGCTGTTCCTCGGTTTCATTGGCACCCAGGTTCAACTGGAACTGATCGATGGCGCCAATCCCGATAAAACTCAGCTCAGACCTGGGACCTGTTTTCGTATTGGTCTTGAACTGAAACCCGTTGTAGGTGGGCAGGAAGGGGAGTCCGACCACACTAAAAAGGTACTGCAGGTAAGACCTCCGGGCCGAAAGAATAAAACTCGTGTTTTGGGTAAGCGGACCGTCAGCGGTCAATGCCACATCACTGGCCCCCAGTGTGCCGCGGAAGTTAAGTTTTTCCTGGTTTCCATTCACCTGCCGGAATTCGAATACCGAGCTCAGGGCATTGCCCCTGTTGGCCGGAAAAGCGCCGGTATACATTTCCACCTCCCGGATAAAATCCACATTGATAATCCCGACTGGTCCGCCGCTGGCACCCTGGGTGGCAAAATGATTGATGTTGGGGATCTCCACTCCGTCCAGGAAAAAGCTGTTCTCGCTGGGTCCGCCGCCACGAATGATTACATCATTGCGAAAGGACGGTGTGAAGCCTACACCTGGCAGGGACTGGATCACCCTGGAAATATCCCGGTTGCTTCCCGGGCTCCTTTCAATTTCCTGTATGCCGATGCGCCTGAGGGAGACAGGGCTCTCCTCGCTGCGCTCAAAGGGGGAGGCCGTTACCTCCACACTGGCAAGCTCCACCCGGATCTCCCGCATACCAATGTCAATGTTTGCGGTGCGGGCATTGGTTACCATGAACTCTTCCGTTACCCGGCCCTCAAAACCGACGGCAGAAACCTGCAGCCTGACAAAGCCGGGTGTCAGTCCGGTGAACAGAAAGTAGCCGTCAAGGTCGCTGGTGCTACCGGTATTGGTGCCATATATAATGATGTTGGTAAAGGGAAGGGGCTCGTTGGTCATTTCGTTGTATACCCTTCCGCGGATGCTACCCTGCTGGGACAAGGCTTCTCCGGCAAACAGCATGGTCATCGCAACGACCAGCAATACCTCCCGTCTTATTTTCGTACCGGTATTTGAATTTTTCATTGATGGGATGATAATGGGTGGATCAGTTGACGAACGCACTAATAACAAACCATCTCCCGGTTTTGTTTAGAAAATTATCCGACAAATAAAACAAATAAACTGCCATTCACCGACCACAGGCAGTTGTTTACCGACCAGGCCTTGCACAGGCAAGGGCACCTGGTTAATTTTGGGAAAAATTCCGGTCATTCCGGGCAAATAATTCAGCTTTTCATTATTAATTTAAAAAGTATTACACCATGAATGCCGTAAATCCCCGCCGTGTGTTGCTTGGCCTGATATTTCTGGCCATCGGGAGTGTTTTGCTGATGCATTACACGAACATTTTCCCCATGAATTTCCCGCATTACCTGATCTCCTGGAAAACCATCCTGATTGCTTTGGGAGCCTTGTTCCTTGCCACGGAGAAAAACAAATCGACCGGGATCATCCTGATGATTATCGGAGGTGTTTTCCTCGCCAAAGACATCTTTAGTGTCAGCCTCTGGGATGTCATGCAGTTCGCCATCCCGGCAGTGTTCCTTATCGCCGGCATCCTGATTCTGTTTCCCGGAAGGTTCATCAGGAAAAGAAGTTACCGCATGAACGAAACCGAGGATGCAAGAGATGTCATTTCAGAGGTAAACATATTCGGAGGGGGCTCCAAAGCCATCAGCACCAATAATTTCAAGGGGGGCGAGATCACCTGTATTTTTGGGGGAACCGAGCTCAATTTCCGCAACGCCGGCCTTGCAGATGGCATCAATGTAATCGATATAACATGTATCTTTGGGGGGGTTACCCTTTATGTGCCGGAAGACTGGACCGTCAAAGTGGAATCCTCGGCTGTGTTTGGCGCATTCACGGATTCCCGGGCCGAATCCAACCTCAAACTGGTCACAAACCCGGACAAGGTTTTGGTGATTAAAGGAACGGTTATATTTGGCGGAGGAGAGATAAAAATGATCTAGTGCAGATGCAGAATTACAGGTTCTTTTCACCCGCCCCGGGTTTCCTGGTCTTTTACATGATCCTCTGGGCTTCCTGCACCCTGGTCCACTACATCCTTTTGGGGAGGTATGGGGATCTGGGTGCAGGCTTTACGGACCTGAGTGCACGCCTTCTGGCCCTGGACGCATTCATTTCACAGACATCCCTCTTTCTTTTGCTATTGCCGCTTTGGTTTTTGGTCCGTTTCCGTAAAAAGGGAAAGGATTTTTCCCTGGCCGGCATTGTCAATGCCTTGGTTGGGGGAGGGCTGCTGATAGGTATCTGGTATTTTGTGATGCGGGAGGGCCTGGCCGGACTGCTTTATGCTGAGACAGGGGCAGAGGGGTTTTTCAGGAACACGCTGGGTATAAGAATGGCTTTTGGATTCCTGGCTGGTCTGGCCGTGTATCACTTTTTCCTGGCTTGCCGCTTACACAGGGAGGCCAGGGAGGCCATAGAACGTCAGGTCGAACTGGAGAGCCTGGTGCAGCAAACGGAGCTGCAGGCATTGAAAAACCAGCTCAACCCGCATTTTATTTATAACAGTCTCAATGCCATCAGCAGCCTGACGCTTACGGATGCGGAAAAAGCCAGGGATATGGTGGTCAAACTAAGTGATTTCTTGCGATATGCACTGAAGCAGGACGCCATGCAGTTGACAAGCCTGGAGAAAGAGATGAATGCCGTTGAGCTTTACCTGCAGATCGAAAAGGTCAGGTTCGGGGAAAAACTCAACCACCGTTTCCGGCTGGAAGAACATGATAAAAACCTGGAGCTTCCGGGGCTGATCCTGCAACCCCTGTTTGAAAACGCCGTAAAACATGGCATACAGCAACTGCCCGGACAGTCCGGTCCGTCTTTCCGGGTCATTGGGAACGAAAAAGAGACCATTCTGGAAGTTTCAAACCATTTTGACCCTGCCGTGGGGCGGTTCAAAGGGGAGGGGGTCGGACTGGAGAACATCCGGAACAGGTTGAGGCTTCACTATGGGAATGGGCAATTGCTGCAAGTGGAGAAACGTGGCCATGAGTTTTTTGCGCGGCTCCACATCCCAAAACCCTCCAGATAAAATGCGCCGGGCAATGCATATAAGCTTATCCGACAATGAAAATCAACGCACTGATCATAGATGATGAGGCACCTGCCAGGGCGCTGATCCGGGAGTTTCTGAAAGAACACCCGACCATTGCCAATGTTCAGGAATGCGCGGATGGTTTTGAAGGGGTCAAGGCCATACAGGAAAGAAAACCGGACCTCGTTTTTCTGGATATTCAGATGCCAAAGATCAACGGACTGGAAATGCTGGAGATCCTTGAACCGAATCTGCTTCCGTCGGTTATCTTTGTGACCGCACATGACGAATATGCCCTCAGGGCCTTTGAGGTGAACGCGGTGGATTACCTGCTTAAACCGGTTGCCCGGGAAAGGTTTGACACGGCGGTACAAAAAGCATTGTCAAGGATACAGGAGGGAACCGGCAATCAACGTGAGGTAAGTGGTTTGGTAAGCATGGAAGGCCCTGGCCCAAGGTGGCTGGACCGTGTGGTGGTGAGGGTGGCCGGGGATATCCACATCATTGCGGAGGAGGACGTTTTATGCATGGAGGCACAGGACGACTATGTGCTGATCTGCACGGAAAATGACGAATTTCTTAAAAAGAAAACACTGAAGTTCTATGAGCAGAAGCTGGACCCATCCGCTTTTATCAGGATCCACCGCTCTTTCCTTGTGCGCGCGGATGCCATACAACGGATCGAGCCCTATTCAAAGGACGCCTTTGTCGCCATATTGAAAAACGGCCGGAAAATATCGGTCAGCAAGCAAGGCTATGCGGGTCTGAGGAAGCGGTTTGACTTTTGAACCGGCAGCGGATTATTCGCGTAAAACGTTAAAATTTGTTACCTTTGCAACTTATTTAAGCCCAAGCACGTTATTTGCAATAGACATCATTAAATATCCCGGATGCTCATGATCAGGACCCCGGCTGCGATCCGCCTTCTCTTCCTTCCCGCACTACTGTTAATAATCAGTTCCTGCAGTCCGTACCAGAAATTGCTGAAAAGCGACGACGTGGAACTGAAGTTTGAAAAAGCCATAGAGTATTACGAAGCCGAAAGCTACGGAAGGGCAATCGGACTGCTGAACGACATCATTCCGGTGTTCAGGGGATCTGCCAGGGCAGAATTGCTCAACTATTACTATGCGATGGCGCATTACAAGCAGAGGGACTACATCCTTGCCAGCCATTATTTCCGGACATTTGCCTCGTCCTTTCCCCGCAGTGAACATGTGGAGGAGTTTTTGTTTCTAAGCGCCTATTGTAAATACCTGGAGTCCCCCAGACACAGCCTTGACCAGACCTCTACAAGGGAAGCCATAAGCGAATTACAGGCTTTCATCAACCGTTACCCCGACAGTGAGCGGGTGGAGGAAGCCAACACATTGATTGATGAACTCAGGCTGAAACTGGAGACCAAAAGATTTGAAGCGGGTGTTTTGTATTTTAATTTGTCTGCCTACACCGCTGCAGTAACCACCTTCGATAGTTTTATCCGGGATTTTCCGGACACAAGATACCGTGAAGAGGCATTATTCTACATCATCCGGGCACATTATGAATTTGCAGACCAAAGCATCCCGGCCCGCCAGATAGAGCGTTTCGACAGGGTAGTTGAATCTTACAGGCGGCTGGAACGTTTTTTCCCTGAAAGCCAGTTTATGGCTCAGGCGAGGCGAATGAAGGACACTGCCACCAGCAGGATCGAGGTGCTCCAGGCCTCACTGCAAGAAGAAACCACTGAAAATCAATAAAAAAGACCATGGATTATAAAAAAGTTAAAACAGAGCTTACAACGGTCACCCGCGACCTGCGACAGTTTGACAAGGACACCCGGAACATTTACCAGTCAGTGGTGGTCGTTGCAAAAAGAGCCAACCAGATCGGCCAGGAAATGAAGGAAGAGCTAAACAGCAAACTGGAAGAGTTTGCCACTTCGACCGACAACCTGGAAGAGATCTTTGAAAACCGGGAGCAGATCGAAATCGCCAGGTATTACGAACAGCTTCCAAAACCAACCCTGATCGCCATCAGCGAATTCCAGGACGGTAATATCTATTTCCGGGTACCCGAGACCGAAGGAAAAGGAAAGTAAAGAAAATCAACCTACATGATCAAGCAAGCCGGACTCGTCATTTTTTTGTTGCTGGCTCTGGCATCCCGGAGCAATGCGCAACAGGAGATGAACTGCATGGTCTCCATCGCTACGCCTGCGCTGTCTGAGACAGACAGAGAGATTATGCGCACCCTGCAGTCGGATCTCCGGGAGTTCATCAACCAGAGAAACTGGACGGAATACCAGTTCCAGGCAAGGGAACGGATCGAAGCCTCCATCCTGATCACCGTAAACGAACGCATTGGTTCAGACGAATACAGGGGCACCATCCAGGTCCAGTCCAGAAGGCCGGTCTATAGGACTTCCTACAGTTCACCGGTTTTCAACCACCAGGACCGGGATTTTCACTTCCGGTACATAGAAAACCAGCCCCTGGATTACGTCGACAACACATTTACATCAAACCTTACGGCTGTCATCGCATACTATGTGTATATAATCCTGGGGTTTGACTTCGATACCTTTGCCCCAATGGGAGGGACCCCCTACTTTGAAATGGCGCAAAACATTGTCAATTCTGCCCAGAACGCTCCGGAAAGGGGATGGAAGTCCTTCGAAAGCCAGAGAAACCGTTACTGGCTGGTGGAGAATCTTTTCAACCCCATTTACAGGAACATCCGGCAAGCCATGTATATATACCACCGCCAGGGTTTTGACAAGATGGTGGAGAATATGGACCTGGCCAGGGGTGAAATTATCAACGCCCTGGAAATGTTACAGCGTGTTCAGCGGGAAAGGCCGGGCAGTTTTCTCCTGCAGGTGGTGATGACCTCCAAAAACGACGAACTGGTGAACCTTTTCTCCGAAGCATCGCCCATGGACCGTAACCGGGCAATTTCCATTCTGACCGAAGTGGATCCCTCCAATAGCGCTAAATACAGAAGGATGGGGGAGGGTGACCGAGGCACCGGACGCTGAATAAGCACCTATTTTTTTTGGCCTTTTTCACCCAAAGTTTGCTAACTTTGGATGAGACCGGAATTTCGTGGCTTTATGCTCAAACACCTGCAGATTAATAACTACGCCCTGATTGACTCTTTGAGCATAGAACTCGGGGAGGGGTTTACCGTTATTACCGGTGAAACCGGTGCCGGCAAATCCATTCTTCTGGGAGCCCTTTCCCTGGTACTCGGGCAAAGGGCTGACACCAGGGTATTGAGCAAGCCGGATAAGAAATGCATCATAGAAGCCGGTTTTCTTACAGACAGGGAAACCTTTGTGCCCCTTTTCGAAGCCCACCAGCTGGACTTTGAACCCGAAACACTTATCCGGCGTGAAATCACTCCGCAGGGGAAATCCCGAGCCTTTATCAATGACACCCCGGTGACGCTCCAGGTGATGCGTGAGGTCACCGGAAAACTGATCGATATCCACTCTCAGCACCAGAACCTGCTGTTGGGTGAAACCCCCTTCCAGTTCGACGTGCTGGACGGATTTGCCCAAAGCCTCGAAATGAGGAATGCATTTAAAAGCCTTTACAGGGAATGGCTAAAAGCCCGGCAGGAACTCAGGGACCTCCAGGAAAGGGAAAAACGTTCCGCTGCAGACCAGGACTATTTCCGCTTTCAATACGAGGAACTGGAAAAAGCAGGCTTACATCCCGAAGAGGCCGGAGAATGGGAGGAGGAGCTATCCAGGCTCAGGAATGGGGAAAGCATTAAGCTGGGGCTCGAAAAGACCGCATATCTTTTGGACGGTTCCGAGGTGAATGTGCTGGGTCTGCTTAATGAAGCGATCCGGGAAATGAAACCTATGGACCAATACGGAAAGGACCTTGGAGAGCTGGCAGAGAGACTGGGAACCATTTCCATTGAAGTCAGGGACATTGACAGGGAGATCCGGAAGCTTTCAGAGAGCATCGTGTATGACCAGGACAGGATCAGGGACCTGGAACAAAAAACGGATCTGCTGAACAAACTTCTTCTCAAACACCATGTGCAGGACGTCGAATCCCTGGTCCGGCTCCGGGATGAGTACCTTGAAAAAATACAGGCGGCAGAATCCATATCCGGACAGATCACTGTGATGGGGGATCATTGCCAGAAGCTGGAACGAATGATGCTGGGAAAAGCAGGGGAATTATCCGTGGCAAGAAAAGAAGCGGCCCCGGGCATGGAGAGGGAGGTGCAATTGCTTTTACAGGCACTTGGCATGCCTGCAGCACGCTTCCGGATCTCGTTGTCAAAAGGGGATTCACCCGGACCAAATGGAACCGACAGCCTGGAATTTCTCTTCAGTGCAAACCCCGGCAATGCGCCTATGGAGATCTCGCGGATCGCATCCGGCGGGGAGCTGTCCAGGCTGATGTTGAGTATAAAGAGCCTGATTTCCAAAAAAAACCTCTTGTCCGGCATTGTCTTCGACGAGATAGACACGGGAATCTCGGGAGAAATCGGTGGCAAGATTGGAAGCATCCTATACAAGATCTCAGAAAATATGCAGGTGATCGCCATTACCCACCTGCCGCAGATTGCCGCACTTGGGAACAGCCACTTCCAGGTATACAAGACGGTGGAAGGAGGCAGAACGGTAACCCGCATCAAACGCCTGGAAAAAGAGGAACGAAGCCTGGAGATCGCCAAAATGCTGGGAGGGGATGCACCCAGTCACAGCATGGTCAGAACGGCAGAAGAATTAATGGGAAACAATGTAAAACCTTAACCAAATCCACATCTATGTCAATTAAATTACTTGAAGGCAAGCGCGGCATTATTTTTGGCGCCCTGGATGAAAACTCCATAGCCTGGAAGGTGGCAGAAAAAGCCCATCAGCACGGTGCCGGCTTTGTGCTCACAAATGCACCGATCGCCCTGAGGAAGGGAGACATCTTCAAACTGGGTGAAAAAACAAACAGCGAAGTAATCTCTGCCGACATCACCCAGGTGGATGAGATTGAGAACCTGATCCAGGAAAGCATGTCCGTACTGGGCGGCAAGATTGACTTTATCCTTCATTCGGTTGGCATGTCGCCCAATGTAAGAAAAGGCCTCCACTATACCGACCTGGATTACCACTACCTGAACAAGACCCTTGACGTCTCGGCCATTTCCCTGCACAAGGTTTTGCAGTCAGCCTATAAAATGGATGCAATGAACGAATGGGGAAGCGTGGTGGCACTGAGTTATATTGCAGCCCAACGTACCTTTTCCACATACAGTGATATGGCCCAGGCCAAGGCGATGCTCGAATCCATTGCACGCAGTTTCGGATACCATTTCGGGAAAAAGCGCAAGGTTCGCGTAAACACCATCAGTCAGTCTCCGACTGTCACCACCGCCGGTACCGGCGTGGGGGGCTTCAAGAGTTTTTATGCCTATTCACAGTGCATGTCCCCCCTGGGAAACGCCAGCTCAGAAGATTGCGCAGACTATTGCATCATGATGTTCTCTGACTTTACCCGGAAAGTAACCATGCAGAACTTGTTTCACGATGGCGGTTACTCCACAATGGGCATCAGTGAAACGCTGATTGAAAGCTGCTTCACCTGCCAGGGGGAGTGTTTTGAAGATATCAAGGAGAAGGAGCGGATCATGGGCAGTCCCGGAACAAAAAAGCCCGGGAAATAATCCATCCCGCTGCCTTTGCAGTATGGTAAAACGACTGGTAAGCCCACGGGTGGCCGGAGGAAAACCCCCGGTTCCCCCGTGGGTTTTTTATTTCCAATAATTCTTATATTTGTAGCCTTTTTACCAGCTTATGGTCCCCGTATGTCACATGGCCAAGGCATGCAAAAAATCCACACCTTAACAAATCATTAAACGATGCGAATTTTAGTTTGTATTAGCCACGTTCCCGACACCACCACCAAGGTGAAGTTCGCGGAGAACAATACCCGGCTGGACCAGACCGGCATCCAATGGGTGATCAACCCATGGGATGAATTGTCCCTTACCCGCGCCCTGGAACTAAAAGACGATGCCGGTAATGGAGTCGAATCGGTTTCTGTAGCCCATGTGGGTCCGGTATCTGCAGAACCCACGATCAGAAAAGCCCTGGCCATAGGCGCCGATGCAGCTTTCAGGGTGGATGCTGAGCCACGCGATGCATACCAGGTCGCAGCCCAGCTTAAAAAAATCTTTGAGACGGCCGCCTTCGATATTATTCTCTGCGGAATTGAGTCCAGTGATTACAATGGCTCAAATGTCGGCAGTATGCTGGCTGAAATGCTGGACCTGCCTTCTGTATCTGCCATATCCGGACTCCGGATCGAAAATGGTGCCATCATTGTGACCCGTGAGATTGACGGCGGAAAGGAACAGCTTTCCGTGGAGGTTCCTTTTGTCGGAATCGTGCAAAAGGGCATTGCCAAGGAACCCCGCATCGCATCCATGAGGGGCATTATGCAGGCCAGAACCAAGCCCATTCAGCTTATAGAGCCCGCCCCGGCCGAGCCCCTGACCGCCATAAGCACCTTTGATCCCCCAAAACCCAGGGCGGCCTGTAAGTTTGCAGACCCTGAAAACCCTGCCCAGCTGATCGAATGGCTGCAGAATGAAGCCAAAGTACTTTAATTATTCACTGAAAATCCATTTGAGATATGTCCGTGATCGTATATACAGAAAATTGGGACGGAAAATTTAAGAAGCTGTCCTACGAGCTGGTTTCCTATGCCGTAAAACTGGCTGAAATGCTGCAAACCCAGGCCATCGCCCTTTCCATAGGGGATGTGGATGACCAGGAACTCAAAACCCTTGGCCGGTACGGCATTGGCCGCATCATCCAGCTCGACAGGGGGCCACTGTCCCATTTTGACAGCCAGGCTTATGCCCGCCTGATTGCTGATACGGCAAGCAAGGAAAATGCCAATGTGTTGATCATGGCCAACAACAATGCCGGAAAATCCCTGGCTCCACGTGTTTCTGTCCGTTTGAAAGCCGCCCTGGCATCCGGGGTTAACCAACTGCCCGTATCGCTCCAGCCATTTCTGGTTAGCAAGCGGGTTTTTTCCGGGAATGCCTTCGCCCAAATGGAATTGAAAACCGACACCAGGATCCTTACCCTGGCCCAGAATTCCTTTGACCTGGCAGAAAACCCGGCAGACCCGGTTATAGAAAGGAGTGTGGCCAGCCTTGAAGCTCCGCCATCCGGGACCCGCGTTCTGGATATCCAAAAGCAGAGCGGAAAGACCCTTCTGACAGATGCAGAAATCGTGGTTTCCGGCGGACGGGGGATGAAAACCCCTGACAACTGGGCCCCCCTGGTCGAGCTGGCTGAACTGCTTGGCGGTGCAACCGCATGCTCCCGTCCCGTCTCTGACGAGGGATGGCGTCCTCACGAGGAACATACAGGCCAGACCGGCAAGATTATCGCCCCCAATCTGTATTTTGCCATCGGGATCTCCGGAGCCACGCAACACCTTGCCGGCATCAGTTCCTCCAAATACATAGTGGCCATCAATTCCGACAAGGACGCACCCATTTTCGAGGCTGCACAGTACGGCATTGTCGGGGATGCAAGCAAAGTATTGCCCGCTTTGGTGGAGGCAGTAAAAAAAATGAAGTCTTAAACCCCGGCATACATGATGCTTCAGAACCTGATCTTCAGTCTGCTGCTGATCGCAGCCGCCGCTTTGTTCACCAGAAACATCCGGCAAATCTCCCAAAACATCCGACTGGGAAAAAAATTCCAGCTGACAGACAGCAAAGCCAGGCGCTGGAGAACAATGGCCAGGGTCGCCATTGGCCAGTCCAAAATGGGTTCCAGACCGGTTTCGGCAGTGATGCACCTCTTCGTATATGTGGGTTTCATTGTCATCAATATTGAGATGATCGAGATCATGGTCGATGGCATTGCCGGGACACACCGCTCATTGCTATTCACAGGGGCGGTCTACCCGGTGCTGATCTCCGTCTTTGAGCTGTTCGCGCTCGCCGTGATACTTGCCTGCGTAGTTTTCCTGGTCCGACGCAATGTGATCCGCCTGAGGCGCTTCTGGAACAAGGAGATGACCGCATGGCCAAGGTCTGACGCCAACATCATCCTGGTCACGGAGATCTTGCTGATGAGCTCCATTCTGATCATGAATGCAGCCGATGGCATTTTGCAGTCGCGTGGACATGAATATTATGCAGCGAGCGGAACTTTCCTGATCAGCCAGTTACTCCAACCCCTGTTCACAGGCCTGCCGGAAAGCAGCCTTGTGGCCCTTGAGCGCTCCGCGTGGTGGTTCCATATTATAGGGGTATTGATCTTTTTGAATTACATACCTTATTCAAAACACCTCCATGTATTCCTTTCCTTTCCGAATGTGTTCTACTCCAAAATGGGGCCATTGGGGAAAATGGACAATATGCCCTCCATTACCAATGAAATCAAACTGATGCTGGACCCCAATGCAGAGGTCCCTGCTCCGGCTGATGGGGGGGAAATCGGACAGTTTGGTGCAAAGGATGCTGCAGACCTTAGCCGCAGGCAATTGATGGAAGCCTATGCCTGCACGGAATGTGGACGATGCACCTCGGCATGTCCGGCCAATATTACGGGCAAGAAGCTTTCCCCGAGAAAGGTGCTGATGGATGTCCGTGACCGGATAGAAGAAGTGGGAAAAAACCTCCGCAGGCACGGAAAGGATTTTTCGGACCAGAAAAGCTTGTTTGACCGGATCACGGACGAGGAATTATGGGCATGTACCACTTGCAATGCCTGTTCCATGGAGTGTCCTGTGAATATTGACCCGCTTGGCATCATCCTGGAGTTACGCAGGTACCTGGTGATGGAAAAAGCTGCCGCACCGGGAGAGCTGAACGCCACCTTTTCAAATATCGAGAACAACGGTGCCCCCTGGCAATTTTCCAATGAAGACAGGCTCAAGTGGGCTGAATAAATTTTTTAAACCTACGATTTATGCTGACCAAAGAACCCATCCAAGTTCCGGTAATGTCAGAACTCGCTGCCAGGGGTGAAAGTCCCGAATACCTTTTTTGGGTGGGTTGCGCCGGAGCTTTCGACGATCGTTACAAAAAAGTGGCCAGGGCTTTCGCAGGCATCCTTAATCATTTGGGGACAAGCTACGCGGTGCTGGGCCGGGAAGAATCCTGTACCGGTGATCCTGCCCGGCGTGCCGGCAATGAAATGCTCTTCCAGATGCAGGCCCTGCAGCTGATAGAATTGTTCAAATCCTACCACATTGCAAAGATTATTACAATCTGTCCGCATTGCTACAATGTGTTCCGCAACGAGTATCCGGAGCTGGGCGGCAATTTTGAAGTAATCAGTTATGTGGATTTTCTGGATGCGGCCCTGGCAAGCGGGCAATTGGAATGTGATCCGCAGGTGTTTTCTGCTCAGGGAATTACCTACCATGACCCTTGTTACCTCGGAAGGGCCAACGGCATTTATGACCCCCAAAGGCGCATCATTAAAACCCTCGGTGGAAACTTACTGGAAATGCGGCGCAACAAGCAGTCCGCCCTGTGCTGCGGTGCCGGGGGCGGACAGATGTTCAAGGAAGCCGAGCAAGGAGAAAAGGAGGTATTTATCGAGCGCACGGAGGAGGCATTGGACACGAAGGCATCCGTAATCGCGACC
>SLSG01000231.1 GCA_007130545.1 Bacteroidales bacterium
CGTCGGCATGGCCCAGATATGAAAACTTGTCCATATATACAGTTTTGGTAAGAATCCTGTATATACAAAATTAGCATAAAAACTATTGACCATATCGCCATTCAAACTTTTCTTTGTCATAGCTGAGCCGCTCATCCGGCCATTCAATATAATCCCTGTTTTCAAGGAAGCGGTCGACATGGCTTTTGTACCGCATTTCCTCAAATAGTTCCAGTCCAATTTCACGGAGCCGGTCTTCATCCATGACCGGGGTGTTGAACAACTCCTCAAAATCTGTTATTTTCCCGTTTTCCAGGCGGAACATACCCCCGACGCCCCGCCGGTTCCCATGCATACTCCGGGCAGGCCTTATCAAATAATACCTGTGCAGGCCGTCACCATCCACATGGAAATAAACGACTTCGAACGCCTTCGCATAGGTCGTGTAATAGTCCCTGAACTCAGGCTCAAACCGTGTTTCGGAAGTAGCCAGGGGTGGTTTTCTGCCAATATAGGTTACCATGTCGATCAGCAGGTCCTCATCAACCACCGGACGGTTGTCACTGAGGCATCCGACAAAACAAATGAGCATGCTTGTAATAACCAGGGCCGATACGACCAGGGCTTGCATTCGATTGTTTCTCATGGGCTGGTCCTGTGCATTCTGAATTTCGTGTAGTCTGTGCCTTTCAGAAATAATGCCGGAGGCTGTGGGGGCCTCCGGCTTGGGGGTTGAACATGAAGAGGTTTTTTATGCTTAGTAGTAGGGTACGATGTGGCAATTCCACTCCGCCCATCCGAGGGTCCAGTCCGTCGTCCCAAACGCCCCTACATAAGGTACTTTTTCAAAAAAGTCATCGGCTTTCGGGGTGTTGTCCCAGCGGGCTGCATTCAGCAGCATGGAATTGCTGTTCAGTGTCAATGTGGGGATGCCCAGGTCGAACATGCTTTCATGGATGCCCAGGTCCTGCCATTTTGCGACCAGGTGGTTGTTGAATTCCGGTTTGTGGAACCACTCCTCATAGGCTTCCTGTCCGCCAGGGAAATTGGCATGGCTTCTCAGGGCCACGCCCCGGGGGTTGTTGGGGTGCTGTGTGCCATTGGAGGGTGCGCCTTCAAACACGGAGCCTGCCGATCCATAACCGTTGCCGCCCCAATGTTCCACCCCTGCCAGGTATAGGTTGCGGATCTGCAAATGACCATCCAGGGCTGCCTGTCCCGAGCCGCCCCTGTCATCATCGATGTAAAGTCCGTAGGGGTACCCGGTCATATAAGAGTTGTAGATGCTGATCCTGGAATTCCTCCTGAGCTGCGCGGCATGCTGGAACTGCAGGCTGATGGGGGTTTCACGGGTTTTCTTCGGACCGATATTGGAGATGTTTGCAAAGATCCCCGAAGTAAAGGGCTGGGCATTGCTTCCGGCCCCGTTGTTGTCGACTTCAAATCCGTTGGATCCGCTCTGGTCTGCCAGCGCGGCCCCACGGACGGACAGGCCGAACTGCATGCGGCCACTAAAACCCAGGTCCACATCCCAGTCATCGTCCAGGCACCGGTAGGCGATCAGGTAGCGGTTGTTCACGGTTCCGCCGAACCATTCGAAGGCGTCATCCAGGCCGTAGGAGCACATGACGTACTCTATGGTGGTACCGCTGCCCACGCTGCCCATGGTCAGGGAGTTGATCTCCTCATTGGGGTTGATCGGGATCCCGGCGTATTCAATGCGCACATAACGGAGGATTCCGGAATTGTCGTCGGGGTCGTTGCCGCCGTGGTAGCCGCCATATCCGCCTTCCAGTTCAACCGGTTGCCCGGTCACCGCGGTCACGTTGTTGGGCGCGCGCCCGCAGACCACCAGACCACCCCAGTCGCCGGGCTCCCTAAGTCCAGGAGGGTTTTCAGAGGTCATGATGATGGGTTTGTCGACGGTGCCTTCCGCAAAGAGCTGTCCGCCCATCTGCACAATCAGCGTGCCTTTGGATTCCCGGTCGCCTATGATCAGGCTGCCTGGTTCGATGTGCAGTTTTCCGCCGTCCTGGACGCGCACAAAACCATTCAGGCGATAGATCTTGTCGGCCGTCCACCTTACCGTGCCGGTGATGTCCCCTTCGGGGACTTCCACGATCTCCTTGGAGATGACGGCAACCGAAAAGGTTTTATAGTCAGATTGCCGGTCCAGCTTGTCTGTGGCGGTGAAGGAGAAGTTGACCGAGCTGCCTGTGGGCATCGACTCTATGGTATATTCAAATACATGATCGACGGTGGTTTCCCCGTTAAACGCTTTGGTTTCAAACGGCAGGCCATTTTTCAGGACCGTCAGCGATTTGAGTCCCTCGGGGGCGTTGATGCCCAATGTGGTGCTGACGGTATTTCCGACCACGTTCATGGCTAATTCCGCTGAGATGGAAAGGCTGGGAGCGGCTTTGATCTCTTCTAGTTCCTCTTTGTTGCAGGCGGGAAGCGCCACGGCCAGCAGGAGCGCGACGGCCACGATTGAGACGAGGTTCTGCCAGTGTCTGCCGGCTTTGTTTGCATTTTTAGTCATGTCGGATACAGGTTTAGTGAATTGAATTTGTGGAGTTTGCGGGGCAAATTCTCCCGTTTGGTTTTTTGATATACAAAGCTACCGCCGGAAGGTTAATGTATCATGAATTGCAGGTGAAACAATCATTATCAAAGTGTGAATCCTGGGTTAAATCAGGCTGGTGATTTTTTGGTCCAGGGATCATTTCCCGGCTCAGATCTTATAGGAAATCCCCAGGGAGTAAGTGGTCCCTGGCCGGAAGTTCTGGATCGTCTGGTCATTCTGCCTGTCGAAAATGCCGTCGCGATTGGCATCCTGCATCAGCAGTACGGGATCATTCAGTATGTCGCGGACACCGGCCTTTAGTTCCAGCCTGTTGCCGACCCCTTTGGACACGGTCAGGTCAATGTGGTTACGGGGCATTTCATAAATATCGGGGTAATCGTCATAGCCGATAATGAAAAGCCGCTTTCCGATGACGTTGTACAGCAGATTCACCTGCAGGTTCCGCTCCACATTGCGGTAGTAAAGGCCCGCGTTCACGATATAGGGCGACTGCTGCTGCATGGGTCTGGTGGTAACCGACTGGCCAAGGCCTGCTTCTCCCAGTTCCACCTCGCTATGGATCAAGGCAGTATTGAACAGGATGGTCAGGTCGTCAAGGAACCTGCTGCGGGTGATGCCGGCCAGCGACTTTCGCACCTCGACCTCTATGCCCTGGCTGATCCCGCTGGCGGCATTGGTAAAACTGAAGGTCTTGATCCCTGCCGTGCCTCCCCCGGGAACAAAGGATGATTCGATGGGGTTCCGGAAAGTTTTGTGAAACAATCCGAGGCTTATGACCTCGCCTGTTTTCGGATACCATTCCCACCGGAAGTCATAGTTCTGGATATAGGCCGTTTCCAATTGCTCATTGCCTTTCTTTACCAGGTTGAAGTTAAAGTCATAGAATCCAAAGGGAGCCAGTTCCCTGAATTCCGGCCTGTTCAGGGTTTTTCCGTAAGCCAGCCTGAAAAGCATTTTATCGGTGATGTTGTAGCTCAGATTTGCGGATGGCAGCAGGCTGGTTACCGGGTATACCACATCGATTGGCTGGTTGGTCAGTGTGGCGCTGTGCAGGCTCTGGGTGTTGTCCTCAACCCTCAGCCCCGTGACGAGATTGATTTTCCTGGTAAATGGGATGGAAAATTTCAGGAATCCGGCCAAGAGGTAGTTATAGGCCCTGTATGAGTCTGATGGGTTCGTCTGTTCATCGATCTTGATCCCATGCTGCAAGTTAATATTGCTGGCATGGAACAGGGAGTCCACCGAAACATCCAGCAGGCCCTGGTCAAATTGCATGGTGTTTGCCCTGACGTATCCCAGGTTTCTGGAAACGAATTCCCTGCCCTTGTCTTCATAAAATAGGCCCAGACTGAGCTCAGGAACGAAATGTGGCATGGCCGGAAAGCTTAAACGCTGCGTGATGGTTGCCGAGGCCGTTGAACTAAGTTCCTCCATTTCGGAATAGAAGCGGCCCATGAAGTAGGAAGCTGCAGCCCCAAACGGAACATAAAGGGTCACATCGTATGAGTCTGTGTCAAGGTCTGAGCGGTATCGCCGGTAATCCGGCTCATCGCGGAATGAATAGCCGTATCCGGCCATCCATTCAACCGTGGTTTTTTCATTGAAAAGCTGGTGGGTGCCATACAATTGTCCCGAGTAAATGCCCCTGTATATATTGTGGAAGGAGTGGCTGTTGGCGTAATACCCGAATTCGTGCATGGGTCCGGTCCGGAACACATATTGCGAATTGCTGAGCTGGTTGAACTGGTTGCGAAAGTCAATATTGTGGTTCTTCCCCAGGGTGAGCGCCCAGTTATGGATGATCCCGCTTCTGACCTTCTGTGCGTTCTGCTGGTCATTGAATTCATAGATCACTGATTTGCGCTGCTGCAGCAAGTCGTAGGCGTTGAAGTCGCTGCGGCTGACATTGTCTATGGATTTGGTGTTGCTGTATGTGAAGGCGGTGACATTTGCCAGTTCGGCCCTTCCGATGCAGAAGGTATATCCGCCGGAGATATTCAGGCTGTGATTCAGTCCGCCACCATACTCCTCTGCCACCCAGTTATTATTCAGAGAGCGCCCGGCCTCGGTGATTGCGTTGGGGTCAGAGGCCACGGAGCGGATGTTGTCCGGGAAGTTTGATGGAAGCGCATTGTATCCATCATCAAAACCCAGCCATTCCAACTTGCCCTTTCTTTGGGTGCGGAACTCCCCGAAGGAAACGGAGGGGTCGTATCCGCTGGAATAGTTCAGTGTGATCCCGTTTTTTTCCGGAATGCTCCGGGTATAGATCTTGACCACCCCGCCGGCAAAGTCGCCGGGAAGGTCGGGAGCCGGACTCTTATAGATCATGATCCGATCGATCAGGTTGCTGGGGATGACGTCGAAGGAAAAGGATTTGATGTCGGCCTCCATGCTGGGCGCAAACACCTGGTGAAGCATTGTGGCATTGTAACGTTCGCCGAGTCCGCGAATCATGATAAACCGGTCGTCCACCACGGTAACCCCGGGTATCCTTTTCACCACGGCAGCGGCATCACTGTCCTGCGACCGGCTGATCTGCTGTGCGGAAATGCCGTTGACCACGAGGTTGCTTGCACGGATGGCGGCAATGACCGACATATCCGTGTGGGTCACCCGTCTTGCCGTGACCTGGACGCCCTCCAGGCTGAGTTTGGTTTCCTGCAAGACCACATCCAGGTAAGTTGTTTTGCCTCCTTCCACCTGAACTTTTTCAATGATAACGGGCTCGTAGGAAATAAAGGACACCTGGATACTGGCTGGTCCGACAGGTAAGTTTTGCAAGACAAACTCCCCATCCGTTCCGGTGGCCACGCCGATGGTGGTTCCTTCAAGAATCACATTGGCGCCGATGATTGTCTCCCCGGTGGTTTTATCAAACACCTTTCCGGATATTTTTCCGTAGGCCATATTTTCTGATCTATCCATGGCCGCGCCGTCAAACCACAGCAGGATTGTAAAAAGAAACACGTACATTGACAGTCGTAAATATTTGATATTAAGCATGTCGGGAGTGGTTTGATTGATATAGCAAATGTATGGCGCGATATCATCCGCATTGTTAATTCCCGGTTAAGCTTGCGTGAAGAATTCTTTAACCCGATTATTTTTTGGTTTTCTGTAAGGATGATTATATTTGAAATCGGATTCATCCGGTTTATTTTGAAGAAACATGTGGGTTGACGGACCTCCCCGGATGTCCGGCACCGGAAAAAACG
>SLSG01000100.1 GCA_007130545.1 Bacteroidales bacterium
AATTCCATTTTTGAGGAAGCAGGCTCAGCCCTGTATGCGTCATTGAAATTTTCTTTCTGAATCATGCCGCGCGCGCACATAAATTTCTTTTCTGAACCAGGTGGTTTTGGTACGGTATATGATAGATAAAGGGTGAAATGACAACCCAACCTGGTCAATAAAAAAACAATGAACAACCTGGATTACCAAATAAGAATTACCCCTGCCCATGAGAAAGCTTTTTTCTCTGGTTCTTCCTCCATCAAACGGGAAGAGGAGGGAAAGATGGGGCGGCTGCTTTATGGCATGGTGAGGCTCTTCACCCTGGCGGCCCTGATCTATGTTGTGCTGAGCACCGGCACCCTCTGAGCATAAGCGTCCGCATATGAACAATGCTGTTCTCCTACGAACAAACCCCAGTTACCAATCCCGTCAATTTCTGTAAACATTAATTAAACGTCTGTTTTTAACAGTCTTTTAGACAGTTTTTTGCATTTTTTGGCATAATTTTTGTTTTCTTGTGATCAAAAATAAAGTTGCCATGAAAACAAGAACAAGAACGAACAAATTGCACCCCATCGTGATGGGAAGCCTGATGCTTCTCTTTCTCTCCATGACTTCGTGCATGGATACAGATTATTTCCCCTGCGTGCGGCCCAACGGAGCCATTGCTGAGGAAACCAGGGTCACCCCAGCCTTCAAAGGGGTTGAACTCAGACTGCACGGGCAAGTGTTTATCGCCCACGGACCGGAATACTCCGTCACCATTGAAACTTCTGAAAACCTTTTTGGATTCATCAATACCAGGGTTGTCGGGAACAAGCTGATTATAGAGCAGGACCGCTGCATCCGTTGCAGGCTTGATGACATCCAGGTTTTTATCACCATGCCTGCCCTGGAGGAGATCAGCCTGGCTGGTTCCGGAAGGATCTTACTGGCCGATGAATGGGATGCCGGGGAACTCAACCTGAGCGTTTCCGGATCGGGGCAGATCTCCGGTACGTTTTTGGCCGAAAGGGTCCACACCAGGATCTCCGGAAGCGGAAATGTTTTGCTGAAAGGTGCCACCAAAGACCACCATATCCAAATCTCCGGTTCCGGAAGGGTAGACGGAATGGACATGGTTTCCCGGAATGCAGAGGTACGCATCAGCGGCTCAGGCAATGCCAGGATCCATGTCACCAATTACCTGGAAGCACGCATTTCAGGCAGCGGAAGCATTTACTTCACCGGAGATCCGGCAATCGATTCCAGAATCACCGGAACCGGCAGAATCATTAAATACTAAACATCAAAATCTCCGTCCACTCACCGGGATCAAATGATCCCGGTGAGTGGACTATATTATATCATCACTGCCTTTGCAGCAATTGGCAGTGAATTTACTCATCAAAAATCAACATTATGCGTACCATTTTCAAACTTATTCTCACAGCAATCATTCCTGCAATGCTGCTGATCTCATGTGACAACACAGAGGAAACAAAACCGCCCGTCAGACCCGTGGCAGCCTTTGAACCCGAGAAATCACCTTTTGATGTGGGTGATACCGTGAGGCTGATCAACAAAAGTGAAAACGCCGTGCAGTACCGTTGGATCATTGGTGCCGAACTCGAGGAATCCTATGAAAAGCACCCGGAATTGATATGGGAAGTGCCCTCTCCGGCGCTCGGCCTTGGGAAAACCGTTGTGCTGCTGGCCACATCGGAAGATGGATTGACCGACTCAACCGCAAAACATGTCAGAATGTCCATGCGATTTTTGTATGACGTTATCGTGGATGAATTACCTGACGAAAACCTGGCATTGCTTGAAGGGGTAGAGGATGAAACCCTTGAACTATACGCATTCCTCAGCCATGTAAACGACCCCTCGATTGGGGATATGTGGAAAAACGAACAGACCACGGCAAAAAAGACCATTGACCCGAAAAACATTGAATTTCCGGTCGAACTCTATTATCCGAGAACTTTCCCGACCATAGCCATGGCCGATAGCCAGTGGTTCTTTGAGATCAGGGCGATGGCCGCCTCCTGGGATGAACCGAAGGTACTGCAACGCTTCGAAGCAGCACCTTCCAGGGTGGAAGCCTTTACCCATCAGGGAAGCCTAAGGTATTTCCCGCTTTCAAACGGGCAATCGGAGATCAGGGTAGCGTTCGGGTACTGGGAATAATGCCCGGGGCCAGGGCCGATCATTGTTTACTGAATTGGTCGGACAGCCTTGGCTTTTCCCTTACGGCAACAAAACCGGGAAGGACTTCCCGGTTTTTTTATTTGAAGAAAGTCGCATTCTTATTACCTTTGGGCTTCATAAACAAACACACACATTATGAAAGCCCTATTGAAAGCCAGCCTGATCTTTTCGATCCTGTTTTCCAGCCACTTTTTCCTGGGATGCTCCCAGGCCGGAAACGGCGGAAGCCAGTCAGCCGCTGAAGCCGAAGCAACCGCAGCCGAAGCAGCCGAAGCCGAAGCAGCCGCAGCACAGCCTGAAAGGCAACAACTGGTGAATATCTCCACAGAGTTCGGTGACATCGTGGTGATGCTCTACAACGAAACCCCCGAACACCGGGACAATTTCCTGAAACTCGCAGAAGAGGGATTTTTTGACGGGACCTTGTTTCACAGGGTCATCAATGGGTTTATGATTCAGGGTGGAGATCCCAACAGCAGGGATGCCGGACCCGGGCAGGCGGTTGGGTCAGGCGGACCCGGATATACGCTTCCGGCGGAGTTTGTGGCTGAAAAGTTCCATAAAAAGGGCGCATTGGCCGCTGCCAGGCAAGGCGACCAGGCGAACCCGGAACGCCGCTCCTCAGGCTCCCAGTTCTATATCGTGCAGGGCAGGACCTACCGGAACGAGGAACTGGACGCATTGGAGCAACAGTCCGGGAAAATCATTCCGGCCGCACGCAGGGAGGCTTACACGACCATTGGCGGAACGCCCCACCTGGATGACGCCTACACCGTGTTCGGGGAAGTGGTCAGCGGACTGGAGGTGGTTGACATGATCGCCGCCGTTCAGACTGGTGCCGCAGACAGACCGGTTGAAGACATTAAAATGACCGTAACGGTCATTGAATAATACCCACAAGGAATGATATCAAAGATCCAGGAGCTGCTCAGGGAGGTTGAAGCCTTTGAGCCGCAAACACCTGCTGACCTGGAAAGCTTCCGGGTGGAAATGCTTTCAAAAAAGGGACGGATCCCGTCCTTGTTTCAGGAGTTTAAAAACGTGGACCCTTCCCAGCGCAAGGAAATGGGTGCCCGCCTGAACCAGCTCAAGGAGGCGGCGGCCCGGAAAATAAATGAGTGGAAGGAGGCCTTTGAAAGCAGGGAAACAGAATCCCGGCCAGAACAGCCAGATTTCAGCATGCCGGCTGGCCTCTCCCCCCTCGGATCCAGACACCCCTTGTCGGTGGTCAGGAACCGCATTAACAGCATATTCGAAAAGATCGGGTTCGTGGTTTCCGAAGGACCGGAGATCGAAGATGACTGGCATAATTTCAGTGCACTTAACTTTCCGGAAGAGCATCCGGCAAGGGATATGCAGGACACCTTTTTCATAGAAAAAAACCCGGATATCGCACTGCGCACCCACACCTCCTCCGTGCAGGTGAGGGTCATGGAAAACCAGAAACCGCCAATCCGGACAATTTCACCGGGAAGGGTTTTTCGCAACGAAGCCATATCGGCCCGTGCACATTGTATCTTTCACCAGGTCGAAGGACTGTATATCGATGAGCAGGTATCCTTTGCCGACATGAAACAAACCCTGCTTTACTTTGCCAGGGAAATGTTCGGGGAAGAAACCCAAATCAGGCTGAGACCCTCCTTTTTCCCTTTTACCGAACCCTCTGCTGAAATGGATGTCTCCTGCAATATCTGCGGGGGACCTGGTTGTCCGATCTGCAAATACAGCGGCTGGATCGAGGTGATGGGCTGTGGCATGGTCGACCCCAATGTGCTGGATAACTGCGGCATCGACAGCAGCAAGTACAGCGGATTTGCATTTGGCATGGGGATCGAACGCATTGCAATGAATATTTTCCAGATCAAAGACCTACGGATGTTTTTTGAAAATGACATCCGCTTCCTAAGGCAATTCTCCTCCGCGATTTAGGTTGTTGGCTGTTGGCTGTTGGCTGTTGGTTGTTGGCTGTTAGCTGTTGGCTGTTGGCTGTTGGCTGTTAGCTAATGGCTGTTGGCTGTTAGCTGTTAGCTAATGGCTGTTGGCTGTTAGCTAATGTCCAATACCCAATACCCAATACCCAATACCCTGTAACTTTTTTCAAAGCAGGCCGTCTTATGGCTGTAAACACTCTAAACCTGATCACATGAAAACACAGCAAATCAGACAACGGCCCTGGTTTTATATCCTGATCCTGGCAATGGCCCCGGTGTTTTTACAATGCACTTTTGCAGGCGGGAAAGTGATAAAAGGGGATGGGCAGGTGGTGACTACCACCCATGAGTTGGCGTTTTTCAATGCCATAGACCTGCAGGGGGCCTTCAGCAATGTACGCCTGGAACCTGGAACGGAACCGGGAATCACCATGGAAACAGACGCAAACCTGCAGGAGCATTTTCAGATTGAGGTCAACAACAACACCTTGAATGTCACTTCAGACAGGGATGTCATCCTTCAGCCCACCAAAATGTACCTGACGATTGTCTATTTGGATCTGAACCGGATATCCATACAAGGCGCCTGCAAGATCTCCTCTTTTGAAAAGCTTGCGGCAGAAAACCTGTCGCTTGAGATCAGCGGGGCGGCGGACCTCGACCTGGAGGTGGAAGTGGGCTCCTTGCGGACGCAGGTATCCGGTGCAGGGAACATCGCCCTGGAAGGTAGTGCCGAAAAACACGAAATAAGGCTATCCGGTGCCAGCAACATGGACGCATCCAGGCTGCTGACCGGTTCCACCAGAATCAGCCTTTCCGGGGCCGGCTCGGCAACGGTACATGCCAGTGAGCGCCTGGAGGCAAGCCTGAGCGGCATCGGCAGGATCACCTATCACGGCGATCCCAGGGAGAAAATCATTGACAAATCCGGCCTGGGCTCCATAAGCAGCGCAAATTAGACTGAACAAGACCAAATAAGACCAATCCAGATCACCCAAACAGCAACAATAAATAATTAAACCCAAGACCCATTGCCATGAAAACAACTGTTAAAACCCTCGCGACCCTTTTTGCGGTCATCCTGATGGGCCCGCTGATGATTTCGGCCCAGAACATCATTGAAACAAGGGAAACGCCCCCCTTTACGGGAATAAATGTTTCAGGCGCATTTTCCGTAATCCTTACCCAGGGAGATGCATTTCTCGTAGAGGTGGAGGCACCCCAAAGCCAAATCAGCGACATCAGCATTGGCGTCAGCCGCAATACCCTGATAATCAATTACGAAGGACGAAGCCGGAACCTGGAGAAGATGACCATCTACGCCACGGCACCAGTATTTGAAAAGCTCAACAGTAGCGGGGCCTCCTCCATTACCGGGGAGAACCTGCTTACCAGTCCCGCTTTGACCGTGGACGGCAGCGGAGCCAGCAATTTTTCACTTCAGGTCGACACGGACTTGTTGACCACCAATCTGTCTGGTGCGTCCAGGGCCATTTACAGCGGGAAAGCGACCAGGCATGAATTGAACGCATCGGGGGCCAGCATTGTCCGGGCATATGACCTGGAAACCGAATCCACTGCAAGCGTGCTTTCAGGCGCCTCAAACGCCAATGTAACGGCCACTGCCAGGTTAACCGCCGCCACCAGCGG
>SLSG01000233.1 GCA_007130545.1 Bacteroidales bacterium
AGATGGACGAAACACTGGATTTCAAAGTGATCGAGTTCAATAAGGAAAGCAAGAAGATCGTGGTTTCCCATACCAAGGTGTACCAGGAACCCAGGACTTCTGATCGTTCCGGAGAATCCGGAGAAAGAAAATCCCGGGAGAAACCCGCCAATAAGGTGGTCAAGAAAATGAAGGACAGCCTGGAGGTTACCACCCTGGGCGATATCGACGTGCTGGCCAACCTTAAGTCACAGATCGAGAAGACTGAAAAGACGGAACGTACCGCCAAGCTCGAGAAACTGGAAAAGGAGCATGCCAAAAAGCAGGCTGCTGAAGAAGAAGCGAAGCAGGCCGCTGAAAAAGCGGATAAGGTATCTGATAAACCCGCCGATAAACCCGCCGACGAAGCCGCTGCTGAAACCGCGAGTGAGGCCCCTGTAAGCAAGGAAGAGGAGGCTGAAGAGCCCAAGGCCGAGAAAAAAGAACCCAAGGCAAAGGCTGCACCCGCAAAAAAAACCAAAACCGCTGCCGCTAAAAAAGCGGATAAGAAAGAGGAAAAAGAGGAAGAGGGGAAAGCGGAAGAGGGGAAAGCAGAAGAGGGGAAAGCAGAAGAGGGGAAAGCAGAAGAGGGGAAAGCAGAAGAGGGGAAAGCAGAAGAGGGGAAAGCCGGTGAGGATACAGGGGAAGAACCTGCAGCGGACAAGGAATAAAGGCTTGTCCCAGGTATTTAACAGAGAGCCGCTCCTCAATACAGAGGGGCGGTTTTTTTATTCCCCGCCGGGGTCCTTTAACAACATGTACAGGATTTCTGCCGGGTGACTGGCCTTCCTGCCCGTCCCGTCCAGGATCTGCTGGCGGCAGCTTGTACCCGGTGCCGCGATCAGGGTGTCGGCACCGGCCCGGCGGATGGCGGGAAACAGTTGCAGTTCCCCGATTTCCATGCTGATGGCGTAATGCTCTTTTTCAAAGCCGAAGGAACCGGCCATTCCACAGCAGCCGCATTCGATCGCTTTCACAACTGCATTCGGGGGCATGGATAAGGCCCTGATGGAGAAGTCCACCGATGACAGCGCCTTTTGATGGCAATGGCCATGCACCAGGATCTCCACCCGCTTTTCCGAGAAAACGCCGGGATCAATATGTCCCCGGTCAAATTCCCGGCAAAGAAATTCCTCCAGCGTAAGACAATGCCGTGCCAGCTCACGGGAAGCCTCCCGCCACCGGGGGGATACCAATGCAGGGTACTCATCCCTGAAGCCCAGGATGGCCGATGGCTCTATCCCGATCACCGGGCTGTCTTCCCCTGCCAGGGGCGCAAAACATGCCACATTCTTGTCCGCCACCCTCCTGGCCTGCTCCAGCAGGCCTTTGGAAATCAGTGCCCTTCCGCTTTGCGGATGCCTGGCAAGGCGTACATGGTAACCCAGGCGGTTCAGAAGTAAGATGGTGCGTATTCCGACAAGGCTCTCATTGTAATTGGTAAACTCATCGCAAAACAACCACAGCTGCCGCATGGTCTTCTTCCCGCCATTGAGCATGCCTGCTTGCCTTTTTGCCCATTTCCTCAGGCTGGTCCGGGACAGGGCAGGCAGGCTGCGCTGCGGTGCAAAACCTGCGACCCTCCTGATCAGCGGGGCTGTCAGCCATCCCCTGGCCACCAGGTTGAACAAGGGGGGGAACAGGCTTCCCAAACGGTTCATCGTGGTGTATAGTCCGATGATCCGCGTGCGGAAGGAGGTCTCTTTGAGTTGGTGGTGCTGGTAAAGGTATTCTGCCTTGTATTTGGCCATGTCTACATTTGAAGGGCATTCTGACCGGCATCCTTTGCAGGAGAGGCAGAGTTCGAGCACCTCGAGGACCTCCCGGTGATCGAACGGACTGAGCCGGGGGGAGTGGGTCAGGTATTCCCGCAGGATATTGGCCCGTCCCCTGGTGGTGGCATCTTCGTTCAGGCTGACATGATAGGATGGGCACATCACCCCGCCTGCCGTGTGCAGCTTTCGGCAGTCCCCGGAGCCATTGCATTTCTCCACTGCGCGCAGGAATCCCCCGGCCTCGGAAAAATCGAAAAACGGTTTTATCTTCTTCTCTGCAAGTCCGGCCACATACCTCAATCCGTTTTTCATGGAAGGGGTGTCGGTGATCTTTCCGGGATTGAGCAGTTTTCCCGGGTCCCAGGCGGCTTTCACCTCCTTCAGCAAAGCCGCGTTGTGGACGCCCAGCACCAGGGGAATGAACTCCCCGCGGAGCCGGCCATCCCCATGCTCTCCACTCAGGGAACCCCGGTACCGCTTTACCAGCATGGCGGTTTCCCTGGCAATCTGGTAAAATCGCTCCACATCGGCGGGATTTTTAAGGTTCAATATGGGGCGCAGATGTATCTCCCCGGTTCCGATATGGGCATAATACACGCAAGCCAGGTTCAGTTTGTCAAGGATCTGCTGCAGTGCCTCCATAAACCCGGGAAGGTCTGCCGGCAACACCGCCATATCCTCGATTACGGCGACTGGCTTGGCGTCTCCCGGCACATTCGAGAGCAATCCGAGTCCCGCCTTCCTCAGGGCCCAAACCTTGCCGGTATCCGGACCCGAAAGGACGGGAAAATGGTAGCCAAGGCTGCTTTCACGCATGCTTTTTTCCATTGCCAGGGCCTTTTGAAGGATCTCATCCTGGCTTTGACCAGCAAACTCCACTACCAGGATCGCTCCGGGATCGCCCTGCAGGAAGAAGCGGTTCTTTTTGTGAGACAAATTGGTTTTGGTGCAGTCGAGTATGACCCGGTCTATCAGCTCCACAGCGACGGGTTCATGCTCCAGGGCCAGCAGGTTGGCCCTGAATGCTTCCTGCACCGTGTGCAAGTGTACGCACACAAGGGCCGTTTCGGGGGGTGGAAGGGGTACAAGATTCAGTTTGATCTCCAGAAACAAGGCGAGGGTTCCTTCCGAGCCCGCCAGCAGCCGGCAAAAATTGAAAGGCTCATCCGACTCCGCGAACACGCTGCTATTCATCAGCAGATCCAGCGCATACCCGGTATTGCGCCGCCTGATCCGGGGATCCGGGTATTCATTCAGGATTTCCTGCCGGTTTTTTTCGTCGGACAGGCTGGTATAGATTTGCCGGTACAACTGGTTCTCCAACCGGCTCCCGATGCACTTCCTGCGGAAGGCTTCGTTGTCAAGCGGACCGAAAAGGGCCTCTGAACCATCCGACAACAAAGCATGGATTTCCAGGGTGTGGTCGCGGGTGCTGCCGTAGACCAGTGAGTGGGCCCCGCAGGCATTGTTGGCCACCATTCCTCCGATCATGCATCGGTTGGAGGTGGAGGTCTCTGGACCGAAGAACAGGCCGTGGGGCTTCAGGTAGCTGTTCAGGTCATCAAGGATCACCCCCGGCTCTACCCTGACCCATTTTTCCGCCGTGTTTAGTTCCAGGATCCGGTTCATGTGCCGCGAAAAGTCAAGCACCATCCCGCCTCCAACCACCTGGCCAGCCAGCGAGGTGCCGGCCGTTCGCGGAACGATGGACAGTCTGTGTTCGCGGCAGAAAGCCAGAATCTTTTGGAGGTCCTGCCTGGATTTGGGCCTGCATACGGCTTCGGGCACTTCCCGGTAAACAGAGGCATCCGTGGCATACAGCAGCCGCCACTTCATGTCATGGAACAAATCCCCGTCCAGCTCCCGGGCTAGCAGTTCAAACGGGAATACGGCAGGAGGCTTCGGCATTTGCGTTGCAGGTGTTTAGATTAAAGATATTGCCAGGTAGACGGCAAGAGGGGCCGCGCAACTACATGCCGCCGTCCGGAGAATTACATGCCCGGCCCGGACTCGTCCTTCTTATAAAAATTGGTGCTTTCAAAGATCTTGTCGGCATTGGCGGCAATGAACCCGCTGTAAAGCTTCCCGCTCTTGTCGGGATATCGAAGCGTGAACTCATAGAAGCAGGCCGGGATCTCATGGATGCCGTCTGAAAATTCAAACGGAATGATTTCCGCCCTGGTGGCTGACTGCTCCAACAGCTCTTCGGCCGTGCCGTAAATCTCACTGCCGGAAGCCGTATTCATCAGGTAGCCATGCCTTTTTACAAATTCGTTCACCTGCCTGAGGTCCTGAAACCCCTTCAGCTCATTCACCTTGATTGCAAAATGGTTGGCCCTGTATCCATAGGTGAGGGTCCATGCAGCATATTCGCTTTCCTTACGTAGTCCCTCATACACCGCAAAGGGCAGTTTTCCCCAGAGGCTTCCCCTGAATACCAGGTCCGGGTCCATATATGCTTCGCGGGGAAGGCTGTCCAGCCTTTCCTTTATCGTGCGCTGCAGGGACTCACTGAATCCCTCCATCAGCAGCTGGCTGATGAACACCTTGGGTGCATCCGGATCGCTGCGGTGCTCATAATGCCTGCCCAGCAGTTTCTTGGCCTTGAAGTCATAAGTTCCCCTGGCCTCATAACCATTGTCGGTGAAGACCCTGGCCACCACATCAATGTCCACGCGCGGGTCATTGAAGGTACGCAGCGCGATGTGGTCATGGACCACCTGCTCTCCCTCCCGGGTGAACAGGTCATATATCCTTTTTGCCGAAGGATTCTGGGTACTGTAGGCTTCCCAGAAACGGTCAAATATTGAATGGATTTCCATATCTGTTTTTTTAATGGTTTCCCAAATATCGGAATTTTTTCCTGCTGCTGTCAGTTTTCACCCGCAGGTTCATCCGGCGGATAATGATACAGGCTTCTGAGCATGGCCAGGGTCAATAACGGGAAAACCAATGTGAACACTACCTTGATCCAGGTGGCCGTATAAAGCCCGGAAAGGATAAAAAACCAGATCAGTGCAAGAAAAACAATGTCCAGTGTGATTACCAGACTGTTGCCCGGCTCCTTCTTCATCCAGCGGGGATAGGGCAGCGCTTCGTAATTCAGGGCCTTGGCCTTCAGCAGGCGGTAGGTGATGACCACCCAGGTCACTGGCATGACAAAACCGATGACAAAGCCGGCCAGTCTGAGGTCAAAATACCCAAAGGAATACAGAAACCCGATGATTGTCTGCCCGAAGAAGGCCACCCTGAAATTGGCCGGATTGCCTACGGAGGCATGGATCAGGGAGGACAGCACGGGATGGATGGAAATTTTGTTTTCTGACATACGCGTTTAACAAAATGCTATATTTACAAGCGAAATTACAAAAACGAAACCAATGAATCTTTGTATCCGGTTGTCAAAACATCAATTGGTCCTCCTGACCGCTCTTTTTCTGTTCGTAAAGGCCGCTTATTCAGAAAATCCGTCTGCCGGGCTTCCTGCACCGGAAGGGGACGAGGCCGTGAAAACCGGCTGGACCTTCGGTGGTCTGCCTGTGGTGGCCTATGATTCAGACCTTGGATTCCAATACGGTGCGCTGGTGAACCTGTTCTATTTCGGGGATGGCACCACTTACCCCAAGTACATGCACTCCCTGTTTGCCGAGGTTAGCCGCTTCACCAAGGGGAGCGGCATCAATCGCCTGTTCTACGATTCTGAGTACCTGGTCCCCAACATCCGGGTCACCTCCGACCTGAGCTTTTTTACAGACAAAGCCCTTGGCTTTTACGGGTTCAATGGTTACGACGCACCCTATATCTCTGCTTATGAAGACGAGAGCGATCCGTTGTATATCTCCAGAATGTTTTACCGGCACGAACGGGAAATGTTCCGCTTCACGGCGGATTTCCAGGGGGCCATCACCGGACGGGAATTCAGGTGGATCGCAGGCTTCGGTGTTCTTCACAACCGGGTCGG
>SLSG01000090.1 GCA_007130545.1 Bacteroidales bacterium
AAGGGTCTGGTCCTGGAAATATTCCTTGAACTGCATTGTCACATTCTTCACGAGTCCGCCCATCAGGCATTTATTGAACGGGCATACCTGTTTGTCGAGGGGACATTCCGGGGTATCTATCTTTCCCTCAATGGCTTCATAGATCTCCAGAATGGTGATCTCGGAAGGTTTTTTGTGCAGAACGAATCCGCCATTCGGACCACGTACGGAGCGCAGAAAATTATGCTTCACCAGTGTCTGAAGTACTTTCGCCAGGTGGTTGCGGGAAGCCCCCATTCTATTGGCCAGGGTGTTGACATTGATATGTGCGTCAGACTGTGCAATCAGCACCATGGAATGCAGTCCGAGGGACGCAGCTTCCGACAATTGTACCAGTTTAGCCATATCTTAAAAGACCATTTTCTGCACCCGGATACCATCCACCTGAAGGAGCTCATTCTCCAGCCGTATGCACTCATGGACATCGCCCATCAGTTCCAGCAGGATCAGTCCGCATTCACCACAGTTCTCCTGCTCCAGTTCGTTCAGGCCCAGACGGGTCTTGATGCTGCAGCCGTATTTGGTAAAGATCTCCTGGACCCTCAGGGAAGCCTTGCCGGGTTCCCTGACCAAAACCCCCAAAATTCTTATCTCTGACATTCCGTATACCTTTTATTGGTGAGCAAATTGCATTTTCTGGATCTCTACGCCTCCGATATCCGACAATTCCTTTTCCAGCATGGCCCATGACGCCGGTTCTCCCTGCAATACCAACAGGATGGTCCCCACCCTGCTGCAGACATTTTCAGAAAGTTCGTGAAAGCCCAGGCGCGTCCTGATCACTTTGGCGTGCCGGGACAATACCTTCTGGGTCAGACCAGCCTCTTTGATTCGGTCATACACCAGAATGCCCATGATCATTGTCTTTTGCATAGCCTAAATTTAAAAATATAAATCCCTTTTCCCCTGCCTGATCTGCAGGATCTTTTCGTTGAGCCGGTCCGTTTTCTGATGTTTACCCAGCTCCTCCACCTTTTCGTCAATCAGCTTGTATCCTGCCGCTTTTGTATCCTCCGGGGCATAGTCTTCCAGGTATTCAGCCAGCGTCAGTAAGGCATTGGGCGAGCAATACCTTTTTATGAAACCAGGCACGGAGAATTCCATAAAGTGCTCCCCGGTTCTTCCCAGCCTGTAGCAAGCTGTACAGAATGAAGGGATATAGCCTGACCGGATCAGTTCATCCATGATCTCGTTTAATGAACGGGTATCATTGATCTGAAACTGCTCCATGCTAAGGTCCTGTTCTTCCTTTTTGGCCTTGGAGTAACCCCCGAGCTCCAGGTTGGTTCCCCCGTCGATCTGTGAAACCCCGAAACGAAGCACCTGGGTGCGCGTATGGGCAGGCTCCCGGGCTGTCAGGATCAGTCCCGTGTACGGAACCGCGAGACGTAAAATGGCCACCAGCCTGACGAACTCCTCGTCCTTTACGATATGGGTTTTGTCTATATCCAGTGACAAGGCATTTTGTATCCGGGGAAATGAAATCGTATGCGGACCCACGCGGTAAACCGCCTCAAAGTGGTTTACATGCCGGACCAGTCCCATAACCTCAAACCGCCAGTCGTACAATCCAAAAAGGGCGCCTATCCCCACATCATCGATCCCGGCTTCCTGGGCACGGTCGAGCGCTGTCAGCCGCCACTCATAATTGCGTTTTACCCCTCCCAGGTGTACCCGGGCATAAGTGGGCTCATGGTATGTTTCCTGGAATACCTGGAAGGTTCCGATCCCGGCATCCTTAATGGTCCGGAAGCCCGGTATATCAAAGGGGGCGGCATTTATATTCACCCGGCGGATCTCTCCGCTCCCATGTTTCACACCGTAAACGATCCGTACCGTTTCGGCAATGAATTCAGCAGAATACTTCGGATGTTCCCCATATACGAGAATCAGGCGCTTGTGCCCCTGGTCAATCAAAGCCTTTGTTTCGGTTATAAGCTCATTATCGCTTAGTGTCAATCGCTTAACTCCCTTGTTGCTGGACCTGAATCCGCAGTACTGGCAATTGTTTGTACACAGGTCCCCGACGTACAGGGGAGCGAACAGTACAATACGCTCACCGTATACCTTCTCCTTCAATGTCCGGGCTCCTTCCTTGATCTCCTCGACAAGATCGGGGTCTGTTGCATTGATCAGCACGGCGGTTTCTTCCAGCGAGAGTCGTTTTTTTTCAAGCGACGCCTGTATGACATCCCGGACCCGCTGCTTATCCGGTTTTACGGAATTCAGGTAATCCCAGATCTCATCCGGGTCGATAAAGGGCTTCATTCGTTGATCCCTGAGACGGTATTGTTCGGGATGGTAGATCATTGTACGGGCAATTTTCCCACAAAATTAGTCAATCTTTTTGAGAGAATTCGCCAATTCAGTGAAAAAAGCAATGAAAGGTTTAAATGTCTGAAATACCTAATTAGGGACATGAACCTTTAGTCCGTCATGCGCCAGGAAAACATTTGCAGGCAGTGTTTTCTGTATTGCTTCATGCCGTCCCATAAAGTGGCTCAGGTGGGTAATGTATGCCTCGTCGGGATTGATCTCGGAGATCTGTTCGAGTGCCTCCTCCAGTGAAAAATGGGAAATGTGCTTTGACTTTCTTAGTGCATTAATAACCAGAATCTTAACCCCTGAAAGCTTGGGTTTTTCCTCCTGGGGGATATGGCTGGCATCGGTGATATAAGCAAAATCGCCAATGCGGAAACCAAACACCTCCAGCTTGTTGTGCATTACCAGAACGGGCTCAACCTCCAGTCCCTGAATTTGAAAAGCTTTGTTCTCGATCGTGATAAAGTTCAGTTGCGGGGCACCAAAAAAACGTTTTTCATGCAGGATGTAGGGAAATTCCTTGTTGATGGCCTCAACGACTTCTTTGCCGGCATATACGTCAACCGTCTTATTCAACACATAGTTGAATGCCCTCACATCATCCAGTCCCGCAATGTGGTCCCTGTGTCCATGGGTGAATACGATGGCTGAGATATCATCGACTTTCTCCCGGATCATCTGGTATCTGAAATCCGGACCGCAATCTATGATCAGTCGCAGACCACCGATTTCTACCATTGCTGATGTACGCAAGCGGTGATCCCGTTTGTCATTGCTGGTACAGACCTCGCAGTCGCAGGCCACTACCGGCACCCCGGTGGACGTTCCGGTGCCCAAAAATGTCAGGGTCATGGACTGTAGGTTCTTCATTCTCCCGCAAATTATCAATAAATCAGTTCTTCAACCATTTCCCTGGCCTGTTCAAGCAAGCCCGCACGCCAGTGTTCCCCGGAAATTCCTTCGGCCACTTTTTTGTAAAAATAAAGGGTGGCGGTTTTTCCCTCCAGTTCCGGTGTTTCGTAAAGGGGGTGGGTCTCCACCCTGGCTATTCCGTTTCCTGTATCCATGACCAGGCTCATTGATTTTTTCCAGTCGGATCCGATCAGCAGGTTCGTGGCGTAAATTCCTGGCGGGGGGATAAGCTTTTCCTCTTCTTCGATTCGGATGCCTATGGTTGGAAAACCAGGTACTGCCAGGGCGGCTTGGTTCACTTCGAGTTGGCCTGCAATGATGTATTGATGATCAAGATAGGCATTGGCCCTTTGTATGTTTCCTTCCTTCAGTGCTTTACGAATCTTGGTCGAACTTACTGTTTCATTCTCAATATCTTTCAGCGGGATCTCTTCTACCCTGAAGTCCAATTCCTGGCCCAGTGCGTGCAGATAGGAATAATCCCCCTGCCGGTTGTGTCCGAAATGGTGGTTATGCCCGATGACCACCACCCGGGCCTGGAGCTGCCTGATCAGGATCCACTTAACAAAATCATGAGAGCTTGTTTTGGAAAATTCGAGCGAAAAGGGAATCACGATCAGGTTATCGAGTCCGGCCTTCCTTAAAAGCCCTTCCTTTTCCTTCTGGGAGTTAATCAGTTTCAGGTCTTTCTGCTCTGGGTAAAGGACTTTCCTGGGATGCGGGTAAAAAGTGACCAGTACCGATTCCCCCCCGATATCCCGTGCGATCTGGTTCAGTCGGTCAATGATAATCTTGTGCCCGATATGGACACCATCAAACGAACCTGTGGTCACCACGGCATTTTGTATTTTTCCCGCGGCTTCTGCTATGCTGTTAAAAACCTTCATATTTGTCTTATTATTTTTCCTTGACCAGGAAGGCCAGTTTTTCAAGAGAGGTTACGATATCGTACTCCTCAAGAAAAATGTGATCTGGAAGTGATAGTGGCACAGAGGTATAGTTCAGGATGCCTTTGATGCCAGATTCGACCAGCATTCGCGCCACTTCATGGGTGGCTTCTGGTGCCACGGTAAGTATGGCAATCCCAATATTTTCTGCCGGGATTACCTCTTTAAACTTGCTGATATGGTGACAGGGCACTCCTGCAATGATGCGATCGGTCTTTTGAAGGTCGTTGTCAAAGGCTGCCGCAATGCTGAGCTTTTCCCGCTTGCCGGTAAAATAACTGGTGATGGCCCTTCCCAGGTTCCCCATTCCGACAATGGCAATCCGCTGGCCCTGATCGCTGTCTATGATCTTCCCGATCAAAGCAACCAGGTCTTTTATGACATACCCCTTGCTCTGGCTTCCGCTGTATCCGATCAGCATGAGGTCCCGCCTGACCTGGACCGGGGTAAGGTTCATCATTCTGGCCAGCTCATGGGAGTAAACGTTGGCTTTGCCTTCCGCAATGCTGTTGAACAGGATCCGGCGATACTGGCTCAACCGCTCCACCGTCTTGCCCGGCAATTCATAGGTGTTTTTTATCTTCATCCTAAAGTGCTTATGTGCTTTGAATTCATTTCGAAAATATGACCATAAAGCTGCTCCCTTTCCCCGGGTTGCTCTCTACCCGGATTTCAGCCTGATAAAGCTCCAGAATCTTTTTGACGATCGACAAACCCAAACCGCTTCCGCTGATATTTTTGGTCTCCTCACTGCGAATCCTTACAAAGTCCCCGAAAAGCTTTTCCTGGTCCTCTTTTTTCATTCCGATGCCAGTGTCTTCCACTTCTATGGTCAAACTTTTTTCATCACTGCGCAGGTTCACATCCACCCTTCCCCCTTGGATATTGTATTTTATGGCATTGGAGATTAAATTGTTGAGAACGATCTCCAACTCCTGGCGGTCGGCTTCAAATTCAATTTTTTTGCTGCAGTTCAGGTAGACATCCACATCTTTCTGTATGGATAGCGGCTGAAAGGAATCAATACACTGCTGGGTCAATTCGCAAAGCAGCAGTGGTTCTATGGTTCTGGCTTTTTTTCCGGATTCGATCCGGGTGAAGTCGAGCATGTCCAGTATCAGGTTGCGCATTCCCTGTATGCGGAACAACGTCCGGTCGATCATTTCCATATAGTCCTGGATATTTTCCCCGGCCTTTTTTTCCTGCATCATTCTGAGATAGCCTTCCACGGCATTCAGCGGTGATTTCAGCTCATGCGAAAGTACTGAAAGGAACTGAAAGCGGATCTGTTTTCCTTCGGTTCTCAGCTGGGTGGTCATCCTTCTGAGAAACAATTGTTTGGTAATGGTCTCAATGGATGCGCGAAGCTCTTTTGGAGTAAAGGGTTTTGGCACGAAATCGTAGGCTCCCTTGCGGGTTGCTTTGACCGCAAGATCCAGGGAGGCATAGGAAGTGATCATGACCACCACGATGTCCATCTCCCTCTTGTTGATGTATTCCAGCACCTCAATCCCCTGTATCCCGG
>SLSG01000005.1 GCA_007130545.1 Bacteroidales bacterium
GCCGTTTCGGCAAACACATGCGTTATGCATATGACTGCAAGGAATAGGTATACTCTCATAATTCGCAGGAATTGTTTTAAAGGATGCGAAAGATCCTTGTGGTTTTTTTTCATAACTTTACGTCTTGGTTATGCTTAGGTTAATTAATCTGGCGATTGGCCCATGGGTTTGCATACAGGGTCCAAGCGTCTGGAAAATCTAATGCGATCGGGAAATGTGACAGCATTTCCCGATTTTTTTTAGGCAATCGGAAGCATCATAGGCAGGTTGTTTTGGTTGATATTGTGTTGAGTGGTGTAGTAGTCGGATAATTATTCAGGTGGATGTCAATCAGTGCTGCTTAGTACAGATAACTGAAATACTGAGATTTGGTTCTGGGATTTATGCGGATGAAGACCGTTTTTTCATCCAGTTTATAGTCCATCGGGGAAGTCAGTTTCATGGCATTCAGCACCTGTTCCAGTGTCTGGTCCTTCAGCGTGCCGGAATACTTGTACTCCTTTAGCCGGTCGTCTTCAAAGACGAAGGTCACATCGTACCGCCTTTCCAGTATGCGTACCAATCCGACGAGCGGCTCCCCGTCAAAGATCAGGATGCCGTCTTTCCAGCTGACCTCATGGTCGACGCTGGATTTTTGCATGATCTGGATGCGTTCAATGGGTTTAGCAGCTGCAGGGGCGGGGGCGGGTGTGTGAACCACCACTTCTTCCTCTTCGGCCTCCTGGTGGATGGCCATGTCGCCCTGCTGCCTGTAGAATGTAGCTTTTTGGTTTGGTTCCAGCACCATTTCGCGGAAGCGGGCCCGATCCAGGTGGGCGTCTTCGATCTTCAGGGATCCGCTTACCAGGGTGGCCTCGATGGTGTTGTCATCGTCGTAGGCCTTCAGGTTGAACTCGGTCCCCAATACGCGAAAAGCAACATCCATTGCATAGACCACAAACGGGATGTCCTGCTTCTTGACATCAAAGAAGGCCTCCCCATTCAGTGTAAGGTCGCGGTTGGCCAGGTTGAAGTTGCTGGGGTATTTGATAGAACTCCCGGCGTTCAGCCATACGGTGGATCCGTCGGGAAGCGTGACCTGGGAACGGGAGCCCATCGGGGCCTCGATGTAGTTGTATGCCACCACCGACAGGTCTTGGGTACGGGATCCCATCCAGTAGAACACGGCCGATGCCAGGATGAGCGCAGCCACGGCGGCCGCATAGCGCATTTGCCTTAGAAGGAGATGGCGGGTTTTGCCGGGCTTTTCCGTCCCGGCACTAATCGTCCCGTCAATGTGTTCTCCTGAAGCGGCAGATTCCTTGCGCCGGGTAATTTCGGCATACACCTTTTCCCAGTCTGCCTTAATGTCTATTTTCTCGAAGGGTTCCAGCTCCGAGGCCTTTGCCCAGTTACGCTGAACCACGGTAAACACCTCCAGGAGCTGCTCATCCCTGAGCAAAATCTCCTGAAATTTTCTCATCTCATCTTGTGAAGCCCTGGCAGTCAGGACTTTCTCAATCAGGCTCCAGAACTGCCCGAGCTCTTCGCCACTCATTCGTTCTTCCATGGATATAGTATTGTCACAAAAGGCTTGTACTTATAAGACAAAAAAAAAGGGGTTGCCCCCCAAAAGATTTTAAGATTTTTTTTGAAATATTGTCGGATGGTTACCTGTGCCGGACCTTTGCAAGCTTTTTCAGCGCGTGGCCGATCTGGTTCTCGACGGTTTTCACCGATATTTTGAGCTTTTTGGCAATTTCGCCGTGTTGCAGTTGTTTTATCCGACTAAGCTTAAAAATCACCCGGCAGCTTTTGGGCAATTCCTCGATGGCCTGGTAGACCTGTTCGAGCTGCTCAGTGGCGATCATGCGTTCCAGCACATCGTCTTCGAGCATCAGTGTGGAAAAGTCGTTCGTAAAATGCATTTGTTGGTGTTTGGTACGGGCGTGGTTGATACAGGCGTTTTTCACGCTCTGGTAGAGGAAAGCCCGGGCACATTTTTCGATGACCAGAGTCTTGCGTGTTTCCCATAGCCTGACGAACACCCCTTGCACGATTTCCCTGGCATTGTCCTCCCCGTTCACATACTTCATGGCAAAAACGGTCAACGGCCGGTAGTGGTCCTCGAAAAGTTTCCTGAACTTCTCCAGATCCCCCATGCCATCCACCCCAACAATGCGTTGTTTTGTTTTGGTCATTACATCTTAACCAGCAGAAATTTCAAAGGTAACACCAGATAAATACAACCCGGTACAACTTCATGGTTATGAGCGCCCTAACACTAACCAAACAAGAAGTTTCCGCCATAAATTTAGTGCAATTTCCCAAAATTTTTTAACGCTTGAAGCAAGGAATGTGGTAGAGCGGAAAGCGGAGAAAATATTTATTAAAGAATTAATTCAACCTGTGTAAAGTTTTTTACGTCGAAAGGTAAATTATTTTTGACGTAAAAAAACTTATGCATTGCGATGGGCGGAGATTAATTTTGGGTTAAATCTTTTCAGGCACCCATCTTCCGGCAGAACTGGTCGTAGGTCTGGATCATCCGACCGGGATGATGTTGGCTTTTTTGAAGAAAGCGGCGGTTATTTCGTGGCAGGTCAGCATCAGGATTTGCCTGTCTTTGGCGAATGCTTCCAGGATCTCTGCCGTTTTTTGCGCCCGCTGTGAATCGAAGTTCACCAGGACCTCATCCACTATGATGGGCAGCGCCTCGGTCTTTTTTTCATAGGCCTCGATAAACCCGAGCCGCAGGCTCACCAGCAGCTGTTCGCGGGTGCCCCGGCTCAATTGACCGATGCCCCTGGCCACGCCCCTGGGATCGAATACGCCCACCTCTTTTTGTCCGAGCGACACCCGGATCGCCTCGTAGCGGTTCCCGGTGATCTCCCTGAAGTAGCGGCTGGCGTACCGGACCACCTCCGGCTGTTTCTCCTGTTCAAACCGGGTCTTTACATCCCCCAGAATTTTTAGTGCCAGTTTGTTGGTGAGCCATTCCCGCCAGGCAAGCTGCAGCTTCTCCTTTTCCGTCTCCAGCTCGGTCATGGTCTCCGCCAGGTCGGATTCCCCCTCCAGGTCATGAATCAGCTGTTTTTTCCTGCCCAGGTCTTCCCGCATTTGCTGCAGCTCTGCGGAGGCCGTCTCTGCTTCATCAGCCAGTTCCCTCACCTGTTGCTCGATCGCCGCCTTTTCATGTGTCTCCAGGTAAGCCATGACTTCATCGGCTTTGCCTAGTCCGGCAATATTCTCCATGGTCTCCGTGGCTTCGCGTACCTGTTGCTTCAGGGCTTTTACCTGCTCGTTCTTATCGTACATATCCCTGAAGGACTCCCGGTCGCCTGCCCCAACACCATCCATTAGCAAACCGATTTGCCTGTGCACCTCCTTCAGCTCCTTTTCCGTGGCCTGCAGTTCCCTTTTGGAGCGCCCCAGCTCCCCTTCCAGTTGTTTTTTCTTCAACGAAAGATCTTTTGCCGCATCAAAGGCTCCGATGATCCGGTTTACCAGGATCTCTAAATTGCTTCCTTCGCCTTGGGGGCGACCCGCCGCCGAGTCATGCTCCAACAGTGCGCTGGCTTCATTTGCCTGCCTTTCAAAACCCGAGATAAACGGATCCCTGTTTTCCTTCACGGCCTGCAGCAGCCTGTCCCTTTCGGCCAGCATTCCCCTCAGCTGTTCCACCCGGACGAGCACATCCAGTGCCGCCTCCGGGCCCAGCGCCCGGTTCAGTTGCAGCCCGGATTCGAGGTAATCTCCCAACTCCTGCTGAAGCGCCCCTTCTTTGGTTTTAAGTTCCGACAAGTGATCCAGCGCCAATTGGTAAGCCCCTTTCCTGGAGAGGCGTCCACGGCCAATATACAGGATCACGGCAATCAGGGCCAGTGCCGTTCCCCCTATATGCAGTCCGTAATAGAAGGCAGCACCGGCTGCCACCACGGCCACCGCTGCCAGCAATGTGGCTGCAGCCTTCAAGTTCAGCGGACTTTCCTTGGACCGCAGCACCTGCAACTCGGTATCCAGGCGGCTTTTCTCCTGGTTCAGTTGCTCGTACGCCCCTTTAAAAGCCAGCAGCTTCGCCCGCTTGCCCTCCATGTCTTCAAATCCGGAGATATGCGCCTCCGTCCACCCGCTGCCGATCGCAGAAATTCCGTTCCTTGCCTGTTCGTCCAGTTCCCAGGCCATGCGCAAATCCGCTTCCCTGTTTTTAACCTCCTGTTTGTAAAGCGTCCGGTTCTCCCTGAGATAATCCACGGCCTCCGCTCGCTCCAGCAGTCCGCCATTGAATTCCATGTCCGCTATTTCCTCCTCCAGGGCCCCTATGCCCTTGCGCTCCCCCTTGCCGTCGGCAAGCACCCTGGCCTGTTCCTGCAGCGTCCTTTCCAGTCGCTCCATTTCATCCAGCCGCCTGGTCCCTTCGGCCGGCAGGTCCTGCAGCGGCGGCAGGTCTGACAATTCCTGCCCGGCCCTTTTGATGCGGACAAAATAGGAGTGGCACCTGAGGAAATTTTCCAGTTTGATCTTCTCCCCGTTGTGATCCTGCAACGCCCGGCCGAGGCCGGTTGTTTCCTTTTCCAGGTCCCGGATTTCGACGGTCAGGTTCTGGTAAGCCGGTAAATTCGCCTGTATCCTGGCCAGCTTTTCGTTCAGCTGGCCGATCCGGTCCATCAGCCGCGGCACCTCCTGGGTGCGTCCGCGCGGGGAGTAGATGTTATCCGACACCTCCTGAAAACCCCTTTCCACATCCCCCAGCGACAAATCGCCCAGTCCGAGTCCGATACTATAAATCCTGTCCTCCACCCCCGACCTGGACAACGAATCCATGCTGACCAGTTCGTCCAGCGAGAAGGCGTACACATTCTGGTACAGCTCACCCGAAGCCCCTCCCAGCAACCGGTTCCACTCCGCCGGGTCGGACGACTCCCCGTCGGGCGTCACCAGCTTGATCTGTCCGCCTTTGGCCCCTGCCCACCTTTCGAAGGTCACCTCCCGCGCCGGGTCACCGGCCAGTGTGACAATACGCCCCCCGTGCTTTCCCCCATTCAGGGGTTCGCGGTGGTCGGCCCGGGTTCTCGGGTAGCCAAACAGGGTATAGCGCAGGAAATCCAGCAAGGTTGACTTGCCCGCCTCGTTCTTTCCCCAGAGGATGTTGACCCCCTTCCCGAGGTCTTCCAGGGAGAAATCCCTGAAGATCCCGAAGCCGTCGATATGAATCTTGTTAATAATCATTCAATTCGTGTTTTTCTGACCGCCCGGTCTGCAGATTCTCCAACAACATCCACTTGGCCATTTCGGCCATTTCGGCCCGGTCTTCGGCCGTCAGCTCCGCCAGTTCACGCCGCACCAGCGGGTTGCCGAACGCTTCCTGCGCCTCCAGGAGGAATTCCTCCAGACGCTGTGGGTCCGCCGCCATGGCCTCCGCCTGCCGGAGGACTTCGGCCGGGAAATCCGTCCCCTGCCTGACCTGGTCCAGGTCCAGTTCCGGACCCGTTTCCAGCCGGATGCTGTCGTACCAGGTGAAGGGATCCCGGCTCAGCTGTCCCTCGTTAAAGACCTGCAGCAGCTGCTCCAGCTCGCCCGGTTTGCCCAGTTGGCCATGCAGGGAAGTTTGCCCTTTGAGCAATAGTCGGATGATATAATTGGCCTTCGCTTCCTCCTGCCGGTATGCTCCCGACGGCCCCGGCGGCTCCGTTGCATCCATATGTGCCTGGTGCTCCATCCCATCCGTGCGTCCAGGCCCTTCCA
>SLSG01000274.1 GCA_007130545.1 Bacteroidales bacterium
CCCGATCCCGATCTAACCTATCAGCTGACATTGACAGCAAATCCCGCAGGGGGAGGCACTCTATACGGGGCGGGGACTTATGAGGAAGGTGCTGAAGTGGAAGTCGGTGCGACCCCAAATCCGGCTTTTGTTTTTTTGAACTGGACCCATAATGGAACTGTCGTTTCAGAGGAACCAACTTTTGACTTTTCAATGATTGCGGAAGATGTAAAGTTGGTCGCAAACTTTGAGGCAACGGAGGAAACTGTGTTTCTTACCATCGTAATTAAACCCGCAGGCAGCGGCACGGTTATAGTAGATGGTGTACAATATGCTGGTGTGCCAATTCAACTGCAAACCAATGCGCAAGTGTACATCGAAGCTTTACCGGGCTATGGATATGTTTTTGAGAAATGGTCAGGCATAGATTGGAGTACGTCTCAGAGTCCAATACTGGACGGATATCCTGTGAGTTCCTCCATGACGCTGACAGCGAATTTCAAGCTTGATCCGAATTTCCAGATTCTAAGCCTGAAAACCAATCCGGCAGGAGCGGGGATTACCGAAGGAGGCGGACCGGCAAGGATGGAGGAGGAAACCAGCGTAGGGGTTACTCCCGTTGAACCTTACGAGTTTCTGAACTGGACCGATGAAGCTGGGAATATAGTATCTGATTATCCTTTTTTCGATTATCCTATGCCTTCCCGTGCAGTCACGTTGACCGCGAATTTTAAATTGAAGGACCCCGACCCTGATCCCGACCCTGATCCTGACCCTGATCCTGACCCGGAGCCCGAACCGCTTGAGGTCACTTTTACCGTGAGTATGACCAAGGCTAATGGCTTTTCTCCTATGCAGGACCGGGTGTTTTTTACGGGGTCTATGTTCGATTACGCGATTCCGGGTGAAAATCCCAAACAGCTCCTTGAGCAGACTTCTGATCCCATGGTGTTTAGCCGGACATTGGATTTGCTGCCCGGCCGGTATTATTTTAAGTTTTACCTAAATGAGGGTCTTTCAGGCGCGGAGTGGCCTTCGTCTCCCATCCGGATTGCGGATGTATCATCCGACCCTGATGCAAAAAATGTTTTCCACAGTATTTTCGGAGAGCACGAACTGACGGTTTCCACGGGCCCGATGCTTTCTTCCCCCGCCCTTGTTTACCCGAATCCGGCCCGAACCACACTTCATATCGCTCCGGAAGACGGGCAACCCATTTTTGAAGTAAGACTGCTGAACTTGCAGGGGCAGGAAGTTTACCAGGCGAAGAACCTGGATGCATCCCGCTACCAGATCCATGTCGGAAACTTCAAGACAGGCCTGTATCTTCTGCAGGTGCTGAATCCCATGGGTTGGTATGTTGTCAGGGTCCAGGTGATTAATAAATAAATATACGTATTTATATTTATTTATTTCACATTTTACTAGTATATTTACGTAGCAATTATGGCCTTTGTCAGGCATTAAATTATATTATGATACAATCTGCTTCCACTGTGAAATACATATGGATTTTTCCTCCGGCCGTAAAAAGCTGGCTGTTCCTCTTTCTTTTTTGCTGTTGGATGGGCAGTGTCTCCATTGCCGCCGACCGTCTGCCAGCCAGGGGAGAAAGGCCTCCTGTTGATTTTTCAAAACTTGATGCTTCTGCGTATGAGCCTGGGATAATTCATGTGCGCTTTGCAGCAGAGGCAGAGCCTGTGCTGAGGGATTCCGGCCCTTCAAAAGACATGCATGGCTTTGTGAAAACCGGCATCCCCGGCTTCGACATGCTAAGCCAGAAGTATGGATTCACGGAAGTTGTGGCCTTTCTGGACCTGTTGTATGCAGCCTCACCTGTTTCTTTGGAATATGCTGACCGACATCGTGAGTGGGGCTTTCATCTCTGGTACGAATTTGTGGTCCCTGCCAAAACGGATGTTTTTACATTGGTCCGGGAGTTAAACGATTTGGGGTCTGTTGAAGTCGCTGAGCCGGTCTACAGGATCAGGCAGATCTTGCCGGTTGACACAACCCGGCTGGACATGGGAAGGTCGGGTGTAGGGGCGGCTTTGCAAGAGGGGTCAAAGCTTTCCACATGGGCACCCAATGACCCGTTTTTCCCCAGCCACCAATGGCATTTGAACAATACCGGTCAAACAGTTGGGGGGCAGTCCGGCACCCCCGGGGTGGACATCAGCGCTCCGGTTGCCTGGACGATTTCCAAAGGCAGTCCGTCTGTGATCGTGGCAGTAATCGATGATGGCGTGCACTTTACACATCCTGACCTGGCGGGCAACATGTGGCCCGGAATCGGATATAACTTTGTGGACGGGAGCAGCACCATAGACCCGGGTGGCAGCCATGGCACCCATGTGGCTGGCACCATCTCCGCAGTTACGAACAATGGTACCGGTGTGGCCGGAATTGCCGGCGGCTCCGGAAGCGGCAACGGTGTGCAGATCATGAGCTGCCAGATCTTTACCGCAGAAGGTTCCGGAAACGCACACCTGGCGATGATCTATGCGGCAGACAACGGGGCTGCCATCTCACAGAATTCCTGGGGATATGAAAATCCGGGGGTGTATAACCAGTCCATCCTGGACGCCATAGATTATTTCAATCAAAATGGTGGTGGAACAGGACTCAGCGGCGGTATAAGCGTTTTTGCTGCCGGGAACGCCAATTCTGATGATAGGTGGTACCCGGCCTATTATCCGGGGGCCATTGCCGTGGCCGCCACAGACAACCGTGACGTAAAAGCCAGCTACTCCAATTATGGCAGCTGGATCGACATTTCCTCTCCTGGCAACTGGATCGCCAGCACTTCTGGCGCAACCGGTTACGGGGCCATGTCCGGGACTTCTGCGGCTTGTCCCATCGTGTCTGGAGTGGCTGCCCTGCTGGCTTCCTACTCCCCGGGCTCCTCTGCCTCCCAGGTGGCGTTGGTGGTCTTGCAGAACACAGATAATCACTACCCAAAAAACCCCGCCTATACAGGAAAACTGGGGTCCGGAAGGCTGAATGCCGCCAAAGCCCTGTCCCAGTTCTCCGGAACCCCTGTGGTTATGTCGGTCAGCAATCCTTTGTCATTTGGTGGCACAGCCGTTTCCACCAGCCAGATCGACCTCGCCTGGCAGAAGAATGCCAACAACAACCAGGTGATGGTGGCCGTGTCTTCCACAGGTGTTTTCGGGACGCCGGTCAACGGCAGCAATCACCAGGCGGGAACAAGCATTAGCGGAGGGGGAACTGTCCTCTACCGGGGCAGTGCCCATTCATATAGCCATACCGGGTTGAATGAAGGCACTACCTATTATTACAAGGCCTGGTCTTATGATGCCAACAATACTTATTCCACAGGAGTAACGGCCAATGCCACCACTTCCAGTGAACAGTCCACCTATACCATCACCGCATATTCCGGGTCAAACGGAAACATCGAACCTTCGGGAACCATCACGGTCGATAAAGGCGGTAGCCAAAGTTTTACCATCATGCCCGACCAGGATTTTACAATATCCAGGGTTCTGATAAACGGGGCGGATGTGGGGTCGGTTTCCTCCTACACTTTCAGCAATGTACAAGCCAACCAGACCATAAGTGCGGAGTTTACCCGGGAGACTTTTGTTATCCAGGCAAGTGCCGGTCCGAACGGCTCCATAAGTCCGACTGGCGACATTGCCTTGCCTGCTGGGAGTGATCAGACTTTTAATATGACCCCCGACCCCGGTTATTACATTGCAGATGTAATGGTAAACGGCATCAGCGTGGGAAACCCCTCGAGCTATACATTCGAGGATGTAAGGTCCAATCAGCAGATCACGGTTACATTCGGGAACATCACCTATACCATTGTAGCGACTGCCGGGGAACATGGAAGCATCGACCCATTGGGAGAGATTACTTTGAATAAGGGCACCAACCAGGAATTCACCATCAAGGCAGACACGGGTTACCATATTGAAGATGTGCTGGTTGACGGGGAATCTTTAGGGGCTGTGTCTTCGTATATATTTTCTGACATCTCCGCAGACCACACCATAGAAGCGAGATTTCAGGAAACTTTACATACGATTACCGTTACAGTGGGACCCGGCGGGAACATTTATCCCTCCGGTGAGGTAGTGGTCTCTCATTTTGGGGGCGAGACTTTCCAAATCGTGCCGGACCCTGGATACCGAATCCAGAACGTGGTGATCAACGGCGTGAATATTGGTCCGACAACTTCCTATGAGTTCTTTAATGTCCGCTCAAACCAGAGCATTGCTGCTTATTTCGTCCCGATCATCTATACCATCACTGCAACGTCAGGAGAAGGAGGGACCATTACCCCGGCAGGGGAACTGGCAATAACCGTCGAAGATGTGATGGAATTTGAGATTAAGCCGGAAGAGGGTTTCCTGGTCGCCGATGTCTTTCTGGACGGCGAAAGTATCGGTTCCGTGGAATTCTTTGCCTTCTCGGAGGTTACATCTGACCGCATCATTCATGCTGAATTTGAGGAAATCATACCGGAGGTTACCTATCCCGTCACATTCCAGGTGGATATGCAGTTTGTAGAAATATATAATCCTGAAATGGACATCGTTTATATTACCGGAAGCATGTTTGGTTGGGCTGAACCCGGCAGTTTGCCTGAAGCCCGGATGGTTCCGGACGATAAATCCCCGCACATCCTTAGAATTTCCGTTGAGCTGCCGGAGGGGGCTTACGAATACAAGTATTTCCTGAATGAAGGGAGCGATGGGGAGGAATGGCCCGGTGAACCACTTCGCACCTTGCAGATCCCGGAGATTGACCTGACCCATGACTTTTTTGGCCATATGACCGATCCCACCCACACCCATTTCCCGGACGATCAGGACGGGGTGAAGATATTTCCAAATCCCGCAAGTGACCGTTTATCTGTAGAAAGCAGCGGACCCATCCGGTCTATTCAGCTGATAGATATTGTCGGAAGGGAGCTTTATTCTGCAGAGCCCGGACAGCAAAGCCATACCCTGCATACAGCTGGCCTGCCTGAAGGCATCTATTTTATACGGGTAGTATTAATGAACAGGGTGTATACCAGCCAGGTTATTCTGAGACGCTGAGAACCCCGTTCTTTCATCCAGATCACTTAGCATTTAACCATATAAAAGTAATTAGGTAATTAAATATTAAAACTATTGCTTTGAACTTTATTTTTACTTAACTTTAGGTTAGGAATCAAAAAAATCTGAGCAATGGAACGCCACAAACTTGGTTCGCAAAGCATGCGGACTTTCATTTTACTTGTTTTGCTGATCGTCGGATCGGCCTATGCATCATTGGCCTGCGAGGCCTGTAACCGTCTGTTTCTTGCCCAACTGAAGGGATCTGAACGTGCCGGCACGCTGGTCTCCAAGGAGCTGCTGGCCACGATCGCTGCACAGGAGCATGTAGGGCGCAACAACCCGGCTTCATCCATGGGGATCACCCCCGGCGGAATGCCCGGACCAGTACTAACGGATGGTCGCTCAGCTGGAAATCCTGGTAATGTCCCCGAGACATCCGGCGCAATGGATGCTGCTTCTCCCGTTGCAAGTACGTCCACAGCTTCCGCTGCAAGCCCGGCTGCCACGCCTGCTGTTTCTCCCGCCGCAGTTCCCGCTGCCGCTCCCCTTGGAGCCCCGGCCACATCTCCGGGTCCGGCCACGGCTGCATCTGCGCCGCCTATCCCGCCATCCACCGATTTCATCGACATCATCCGGCG
>SLSG01000279.1 GCA_007130545.1 Bacteroidales bacterium
AAAATTTTTGTAAATTTGCACTCCGTTTGAGATCACATGCGGATGTGGCGTAATTGGTAGCCGCGCCAGACTTAGGATCTGGTGCCGAGAGGCGTGGGGGTTCGAGTCCCTTCATCCGCACAATTTACCTCCGGATCACAGGTCCGGCAGGTTGTGCCCGGGAATCACTGGCAATTCAAATGGTCCCGGGAATTCTTTTTTGCGGACCCGCACCCAAATTAAAACATTCAATATGCATATCACACAAGAGAATATTGGCGAGCTGGAGGCATTACTCAAAGTAGAACTTCAGAAGGACGATTACCAGGAAAAGGTGGAGAAGGAACTAAAAACGCTGCAGAAAAAAGCCCAGATGCCCGGCTTCCGGCCCGGCAAGGTTCCCTTTGGAATGGTACGCAAACTTTACGGGAAAAGCGTTCTGGTGGAAGAGGTGAATAAGGTATTGGTAGACGCCGTATATCAGCATATCAAGGATGAGAACCTGAATATACTCGGCCATCCCGTTCCCGATCATGAACTGGCAGGTCGGGTCGACTGGGAGGCACAGACAGATTTTATTTTCCACTACCACATTGGCCTTGCCCCGGAGGTCAGCCTGGAACTAAATGACCAGATTGAGGTGGAATACTATCGGATCAAGGTTGGTGATGAAGTGGTGGACAAGTATATGGACGATCTTCGCCGGCGCTACGGCAAGATGATGAACCCTGGTGTGTCCGAAGAAGAGGATGTGCTTTTTGGGGAGTTTTCAGAAATGTTGTCGGATGAAGAGGCCAAACCCGAAGGAAAGGTAAACAAGGGCAACCTTTATATTAAATTTCTGAAGGATGAGGACGTGAAGTCCCGCCTGGTTGGTGCCAAACCGGGGGAAAGTGTGGTGATGGACATCGGAAAGGCCGTAGGGTCAGATTCTGAGATCGCCGCCATGATCGGCGTGAAGAAGGAGGAGGCAGGCAATTACGGCCCGTTGTTTCGTTTCACCATTGAGAGCATCAGCCGGATAGAGCCTGCGGAACTGGATGAGGCTTTCTTTGAAAAGGTGGCCCCGGGTAAGGAGATCCGGACCGAAGAGGCCCTGCGGGAATTTGTAAGGGAGCAGGTCTCCATGCAGTACCAGGTGGATGTCGACAAGCATTTCCGCAACGAGGTGATGAAAAAGTTGCTGGAGGTGACAGACCTGTCGCTGCCTGAGGAATTTCTGAAGAAATGGCTGGTCGATGCCAACAAGGACGAGGTCAGCCCCGAGCAGGTGGAAAAAGAGTTTGGACAGTTTGCGGACACGTTTCGCTGGCAGCTGATCGAGAACCACCTGATCAAATCCCACGACTTGCAGGTGAGCCAGGAAGAGGTGAAAAGCCACCTTGAAACCTACTTCCGCAATCAGCTGAAGCAATACGGGCAGGAGGACGTGGACCAGGAAATGATCAACCAGTTTGTGAACAATATCCAATCAAAGGAAGAGGAGATCAAAAAAGTATATGACCACCTGAATGATGAAAAACTTCTGAAGCTGTTCAAGGAAAAACTAAAGCTGAAGGAAACGGAGCTTGGTTTTGATGATTTTGTTAAATTAGTGTCGGAAAAGTACCAGTAAACAAACGGATATGAACCCCAACGATTTTACCAAATATGCCACCCGCCACCATGGCGTGAACAGCATGAGCCTTTACAAGTACACCTCTGTGTATGGAAACTACATTAGTCCCACAATCATTGAGGAACGTCAGCTGAATATTGCGACGATGGACGTGTTCAGCCGACTGATGATGGACAGGATCATCTTTCTGGGGGTGCCGATCAATGACTATGTGGCCAATATTATACAGGCCCAGCTGCTGTATATGGAGTCGGTGGATCCCAAGAAAGACATTCAGATCTACCTGAATACTCCCGGGGGATCGGTCTATGCCGGCCTGGGCATTTATGACACCATGCAATACATTGCACCGGACGTGGCCACCATATGCACCGGCATTGCCGCATCCATGGGAGCCGTCTTGCTTTGTGCCGGCAAGGAGGGCAAGCGTACCGCCCTGAAGCATAGCCGTATTCTGATCCATCAGCCCATGGGGGGAGCAGAAGGCCAGGCATCAGATATTGAAATCACGGCCCGCGAGATCCAAAAGATAAAAAAAGAGCTCTATGAGATCATCGCAAAGCACTCCAAGCAGGATTACGAAAAGATTTGGCAGGATTCTGACCGGGACTACTGGATGACCTCCGAGGAGGCCAGGGATTACGGGATGATCGACGAAGTCCTGCTAACCAATAAAAAGCCAGAATAAAACCCGGCACGGCATGACCAAGGACAACCGAAAATGTTCATTTTGCGGACGCGACGGAAAAAGCGTTGATATGCTTATATCAGGTGTGGGTGCCCATATCTGTGAACGCTGTGTGGAGCAGGCAAACCTGATCGTTGCCGAAGAGAAGGCTGTTAAGGGAAAAAAACAGATCCCTTCCTTCCAGCTGTTCAAGCCATCCGAGATCAAGAAGCATTTGGACAAGTATGTAATCGGACAGGAAGACGCGAAAAAAGTCCTGTCAGTTGCCGTCTACAACCACTACAAACGGATCAACTATCAGAGTGTCGCTCCAGGCGGTGAAGAGGATGAGGTGGAGATTGAAAAGTCAAACATCATGCTTGTCGGGGAGACAGGTACAGGCAAAACCCTGCTGGCACGGACCATTGCCCGGATCATGCAGGTCCCCTTCTGCATTGCAGACGCGACTGTGCTTACGGAAGCCGGTTATGTGGGGGAAGATGTGGAAAGCATTCTGGCCAGGTTGCTGCAGGTGGCAGACTATGATGTGGCATCGGCTGAACGGGGTATTGTGTTTATTGATGAAGTGGACAAGATTGCCAGAAAAAGTGACAACCCATCCATTACCCGTGATGTCTCGGGAGAGGGGGTCCAGCAGGCATTGCTGAAACTGCTCGAGGGGGCCATCGTAAATGTACCGCCACAGGGGGGACGCAAACACCCGGAGCAAAAAATGATCCAGGTCAATACCCAAAACATTCTTTTTATTTGCGGAGGTGCATTTGACGGCATTGAGAAGAGGATCCTGCACCGTATGCAGGCCAATGCCATTGGATACGGGGCGAGCAAATCCGGAAGGATTGACAGGGACAATCTGTTGCAGTACATTGCCCCGCAGGACCTGAAAAGTTTCGGACTCATTCCGGAGCTGGTAGGCCGTGTGCCGGTACTCACCTTTTTGAATCCGTTGGACCGTGCCACCCTCCGTGCCATTCTGACCGAACCCAGGAACGCATTGATCAAGCAGTATGTAAGGCTGTTCAAGATGGACAATATCCAACTGGAGGTTGAGCCAGAAGTGCTTGATTTTATCGTGGAAAAAGCCATTGAGTTCAAGCTGGGGGCGCGCGGACTGCGTTCCATTTGTGAGCTGATCATGCTGGATGCAATGTTTGACATGCCTTCCGATGCCAGGAAGAAGGCTGTCTTTAAGCTTGACATGGCCTATGCACGCAAACGCATTGAAAAAGCCAGCCATGACCGCCTGAAGGTAGCCTGATTCTAGTGACCGTTCCAGTCCGGACAGATTGGATTATCCCAAAATTTTTCTTAGCTTTAATCGTTCTATAAAAGGAATGGGGGCTACTCGAATGAAGCTTTGGAGATTGATGATATTGGGGTGTTTGCTCGTTTTACCGGGCATGGCCGGGCATGTAGCAGCTCAGTACATCACCGGTACCACCCATCGTGCCACGGTCCTTGGCGAGGATACCGTTGCGGTGATCGATTTGCAGCCCGTGCTGATTATGGCGCCAAGGGTTTTCACCAGCAGGTCTGAAGAGATGCGGTATTACCGCCTGGTTCAGAATGTGAAAAGGGCATATCCCTACGCCCACCTCGCGGGACGAAAACTGAGGGAGTACGAAGTGTTCCTGTCCGCGATGGAATCCGAATCCGAACGCAGGAGGGCCCTCAGGGACATTGAAAAGGAGATCCTCGACCAGTTTGAGGACGACCTGAAAAGCCTGACCCGCACCCAGGGTCTGATTCTCATCAAGCTTATTGACCGGGAGACCAGTCATACCTCTTACGATATCCTGCGTGATTTCAGGGGCCTCGTCTCTGCCGTGTTCTGGCAATCCCTTGCGCGGATCTTTGGTTATAACCTTCGTACCCAATACGACCCCAATGGGGAGGATCGCCTGATCGAGGAAATTGTGCTGATGATAGAAGCGGGACTTATCTGATGGCCTACTTCCCCCTTCCCTGCATGATGATCAAGGCGGTATAGATCAAGATCTTGAAATCAACGGCGAGGGACATGTTCTCCAGGTAGATCAGGTCATACCGGAGTCGCTCGATCATCTGGTCCACATTCTCGGCGTATCCATATTTGACCTGTCCCCAACTGGTAATCCCCGGCTTGATTTTTTGCAAAAGGGTGTAATGGGGGGCTTTTTTTACGATCAGATCTATATAGTATTGCCTTTCGGGCCGTGGACCCACCAGCGACATATTCCCGAGCAGTACATTGTAGAACTGCGGAATTTCATCCAGCCGTACTTTCCTCATAAAGCGGCCGAAAGGGGTAATCCGGGGGTCGTCCTTGCAGGAAAGCTGGGGTCCGTCTTTCTCTGCGTCTGTGTACATGGACCGGAACTTATGCATCTTGAAAGCCTTTCCACCTCTGCCGACACGCTCGTGGGTGTAGAACACAGGACCCTTGGAGTTCAGCCTGACCGCAATGGCTGTGGCCAGAAAGACAGGAGACAGTACCACCAGGCTGATCAGCGAGGCGACAATGTCGATCAGGCGCTTGATAGAATGCTGCCATGCCGGCATCAGTCCTGGTTGGATCTGTATTAGCGGTGTTCCGAATATGGATGTCATTTTCACAGCACCAAGCAGAATATCGTGCAGTTCCGGGATCACTTTCACGATCACATCCGCATTGTGCAGGTCCGTCAGGATTTGATTCAGGTTTTTGTGCTCCCTGGGTTCGATTGCAATAATCGCCTCCTCCACTTCATTCTTCTCCACAATGCTTTTCAGGTCCTTGAACCACCCAAGACGCGGCAGATGCTCCTCTACAGGATATTGGTCAAAAAGGTTCACATTGACAAAGCCGATGATCTTGTTCCCGGCTGACTTTGGCTGCGTCTCCAGTTCATGGTAAATGTCCATTGCTTTTTTCTGACTGCCAATGATGATGGTCTTAAACCCGATGATGCGGTTGTGGATCTTGTTGGCGATGATCGTTGCCAGGGTCAGTCGAAAAGACGCAGTGAAAAAGACATGAAAGAACAGCAGGACTAAAAATGACTGGTAATAGTCCTTGCTGGTGGTCACTTCCTGATCCAGCAGGACCACGAAAAAAATGACCAGTACCCCGAAAATGGAAGTGAAGATGGTTTGTCCGAAAAGCCCCAGCCGTGAGCCCCTGAAGATCGATTTGTAGGCGCCACTCAGGTAGTAAAGCAACAACCAGAAAATAGGTATCAGGACCAGTCCAAGCAGCAGGTTCTCATCAATGAAAATTTGTTCCCTGAAGAGACTGAGTCCGAAATTGTTGTTGGTTTTTCTGAAATTGATGAAGAAGAACCATGCAAGTGCGGCCGCAAGAAAGTCAAAGGCAATGTATTTTATCAGCTGCTTATTCTGTAGCTTTTTATCCATGCAAGGA
>SLSG01000280.1 GCA_007130545.1 Bacteroidales bacterium
AGTTGTTTGGGGTCGACATTTGACGGGGTGTCGATCATTACGTCGCGCCCGGCATTGTTTTTCGGGAAGGCGATGTAGTCGCGTATGGACTCTGATCCTCCGAACAGGGCGCACCAGCGGTCGAAGCCAAAGGCGATTCCGCCATGGGGGGGTGCTCCGTAACGGAAGGCATCCATCAAAAAGCCGAATTGCTCACGGGCTTCTTCCTTTGTAAATCCAAGCACTTCAAACATTTTTGCCTGCAGGGACTGGTCGAAGATGCGGATGGAACCACCGCCGATCTCCACACCATTGATGACCATGTCGTAGGCGTTGGCGCGAACACTACCCGGGTCGGTTCCCAGCTTTTCCATGTCTTCTTTGATGGGAGAAGTGAATGGGTGGTGCATGGCGAAATAGCGTTTTTCCTGCTCGTCCCACTCCAAGAGCGGAAACTCAGTCACCCACAGGCAGGCAAAGGCGTTGGGATCCCTCAATTCGAGCCTTTTCCCCATCTCCAGGCGAAGCTCACCCAGGGCTTTGCGGGTGGGCCCGGTATCTCCGGCCAGCACCAGCAGCAGGTCACCGGGTTTTGCATCAAAGGCCGCTGCCCATTGCTTCAGTATTTCCTGGTTATAGAACTTGTCGACCGAGGATTTGATGCTGCCATCCTCGTTGATGCGGGCATAGACCAGCCCTTTGGCACCAATCTGTGGCCGCCTCACCCATTCGGTCAACTCATCGATCTGCTTCCTTGTATAACCTGCACAGCCGGAGGCATTGATGCCTGCGATCAGCTCCGCATCATCGAATACCTGGAATCCGCTTCCCTTCACCAGCTCATTCAATTCGACAAAGCGCATTCCGAAGCGTGTGTCTGGCTTGTCACTGCCGTAATATCGCATGGCGTCCTGGTAGCTGATGCGCTCAAATGTGATGTTTTCGATCCCTTTGACGGACTTAAAAAGATGCTTTGCCAGTCCCTCGAACGCCTCCAGCACATCGTCGCGGGTCACGAAGGACATTTCACAGTCGATCTGGGTGAATTCCGGCTGGCGGTCGGCCCGCAGGTCTTCGTCCCGGAAGCACTTTACGATCTGGAAATAGCGGTCGATGCCCGCCACCATCAGCAATTGCTTGAATGTTTGGGGAGACTGGGGAAGGGCGTAAAACTGCCCGGCATTCATTCTGGAAGGCACCAGGAAGTCCCGCGCCCCTTCCGGAGTGGATTTGATCAGCACCGGGGTTTCCACCTCGATGAATTTTTGGCTGTTCAGGTAGTTCCTGGTCTCGATGGCCATCTGGTGGCGAAGCTCCAGGTTGCGGCGCACCGGTGTGCGACGGATGTCCAGGTAGCGGTACTTCATCCGCAGCTCATCCCCGCCATCGGTCTGGTCCTCTATCGTAAACGGTGGCGTCTGGGCTTCATTCAGCACGGTCACCTCTGAAACCATGATCTCTATATCCCCGGTGGGCATCTTGGGGTTTTTGTTGCTGCGCTCGGTCACGATGCCTTTTACCTGCAGCACGTACTCCCGTCCCATTCCCCTTGCCATTTCGCAAAGCGCGGCATCGGTCTCCATATTAAAGACCAGCTGGGTGATTCCGTACCGGTCCCGCAGATCGATGAAAGTCATGCCGCCAAGGTCGCGCGAACGCTGCAACCAACCGCAAAGGACCACTTCCTTTCCAATGTCTTCCGGGCGCAATTCGCCGCAATGATGGGTTCTTAACATAGCCAAAGAGGTTTTTTCACCTGCAAAGGTAGTAAATCAATCAGGATTTTGGAATCCACAGCACATCCATGTAATAGTGCGCAACAGAGAGAATGCCTGGGCCCGGACAAAAATGCCGCTTGCGGGACAAGGCAGGGAATAATTTGCAAAATGTCGGGGCAGAAAGTAGATTTGCATACAACTCCATCCCGCAGAGGGTCATGGAAAAGGATTACAACGAAAAAACAAATAAACGATTGTTCAATACGAGCTTACTCAACCTGGTGGAGCATAGGACGTGTTTAATATAAAATGGGTTTATATCCTGATGAAATTGAAAAAGCCCAGGAACCGGTACATCAATGAAGCCATTGACCATTACAATGGCATTCAGCGAAGACTGCTCCTCCGGGAAGAGCTTGGAAGGGAATCCGGGTTGGTCAGAATGGAATCCATGGAGGTGCTGAGAGGATTTGAGGATCTCTGAGGAATATGCCCGGAAAGTCCGCATGAACCTGGCAATCATACTGGACCTGGAATAAGCATTGGGATGAAAAAAATCCCGGAGCGTTTTGGCTCCGGGATCTTTGTCTGTGAGAGAAATGGTCCGCAATATTACTCAACCACGATTGTGGCATGTTCTGCATCCTTCTGCAATACAAACCGGATGGGCATATTGAACTGTATGTTGACAGGTTCTCCATCGAGTTTTGCCGGCGTCCACCTGGGCATCATTTTCACGACGCGCACGGCTTCCTCGTCAATTGCTTTGCTGACGCCCCTCAGCACTTTTACATCGGCAATCTCTCCTTCACTGCTTATCACAAACGAAACAAACACCGTTCCCTGTTCCCCTGCATCACGAGCCGACTTGGGATAACGGAGGTTCTGCTGAAGAAAAGCGATGCGACCTTGTTCACCCCCCTCGAAAAGCGGTAAATCATCTACCATATTAAAAACTTCACCTTCAACCTTTTCTACATATGCCGAAGGGGCTTCCGCAGCGGGTTCTGCAATGGCTTCCGTAGCGGGTTCCACGGTCGGTTCTGCCTGGTCCTGGCAGGACTGAATGGCAAACAGAAGCGAGAGAACGGGGATCAATGCGAGCATTTTTATCCAAATGCTGGATTTTGAGTGGTTTTTGCGTGTGTTCATCATGATAATTCTTTTTTTAATGAGTGAGATATTGAATGGATTGGTAAGTGGAACCAGTGTTCCGGAAAGTGTGTAGTCAAGAAGGGTTTGCTGGTAGTCGGTCTTCGGTACGCTGCGGCAGGTGATGCCATCGGCTTCAAACTCGTGCTGGGCGGTTAGTTCTTTGCGAAGGAAATAATAGGATGGGTGGAACCAGAAAAGCACCCGCATCATCTCCATGAACAGAATGTCCCAGGAATGCCCGCGCTGCCAGTGGGCCTGCTCATGGGCAAGCACCTGCGCGAAATGCTCGTGGCCAATGATCTTGCCCGGAATGAACACATAGTTAAAAAAGGAGAACGTATTGGCTTGTTCATTCAGCAATACCACGTGCATGTCATCCTTCCTTATGATCGGTTTGCTGCGGATCAGCCAGGTGATGCGCAAAAGATTGACCAGCGTGGCTAGCACGAGGAGTCCGCTTAGTATGGTAACCAGCAAGGGTAGGAAGCCAAGGGAAATCAATTGCCGGACCAGGGTTTCGGAAGCCCTGGACGATCCCTCAGCGGCCGTGAAAACAAACTCAGGGAGCATGATGACCTGGGAGTTTGCTGCTGTGGTGGCGGACCCGAAAAGGGACAAACCGGGAATGGCTGCCAGCAGCAATGAAAATGCAAAGGAACCCAGGATAAAAAACCGGTTGAAGGCCGGACGGTTTTCCTTGCGGAAAAGGAGTAAATACCCGGCGGATAATACCAGCAGGTATAAAGCGGCCCTAAGTATAAACAATAGAAAATGCTCCATGGTCATCTGTTTTTTTCTGTTAAAGCATCACAAACCCTGCCAAAGATGACAGTTCTGATGCTTATTTTGATGCCATGATGCAAATATAAACTAAAAAACTAGTTTAACAACTAAAATATTAGTTAAATTTCTGAAAAGTCTACGCGTGGTCCTCTTTGGTGGAAATGCCCTCCTCTGCCGGCTGCTCGCGGGGAATGAGCAGGCAGTTGGTCTCTACAAGCTGAATGATGGCGAAAACGGTGCTGCCCAGTACCATATCATTGAAGTAGCCTTTTCCGTGGGTGCCGGCAACGATCAGGCTGACACCCTGTTGCTTGACTTCGCGCATGATCTCTGGAACAACTCCTCCGCCTACCAGCACGCAGCGCACCGGTGCATTGGTTTTGCGGCGGAGCTCGATGGTAAGCTCCTGCATGCGGTGGGAGTCTATTTCATTGAATTTCTCGATGGTCTTCGGATCGTGGTGTCTCATGATGACCCTGTCCTGCACATGCATAATGGCAATGTTTTGCAGCCGGCCTACAAGGTGTTCCCCGGCGTATTTCATAGCCAGCACGGCATTCTCAGAAAAGTCGGTCAGCAACAGCCCGTTTCTTGTGAAGTCCTTGCTCTCCAGTCCGCACATCGCCTCTCCTGCCGGGTTCTCGCCCAGGTTTTTTATCCGGATCATCAAAACCGGGTTACGGCTTTGCTGTATGACCCTCAGGGTCGTACTGCCGATCAGGTTGCGCTTGAAAAAGCCCTGTCCCTTGCTGCCGATGATGATCAGCGAGCCCGGGTGTTCGTTAGAAAAATCGATGATCTCCTGTGAAGGCAGGCCTTCCCGGAACACGAAGCTGGACTTGAAGCCTGCCTCCTTCAGCTTGTTGGTCACATTGATCATGCGGGCCTCAATGTGCACCCGCATCGAATACCCGCTGTATTCCATGTAATTGAAGCTGATGGTCGGCACATGGAAAAGGATGATCTCCTCCACGCCCAGCGCCCTGTATTGCATGTGGCAGTCAAGGAGCAGATCGGACGCCCGCGAAAGGTCAGTGGCAAGTATGGCTTTTTTCATCATGTCGGTCACTTTGTGGGTACACTTTTAAATATACAAAAAAAAAGATATTCGTCGGATGAAAAGGAGCTAAAGATCACCGCCTCATCTGAGGATGAGCCCGGTTTTCGCAACCGGGAAGGCTATTGCCTGGATCTGAAATCCGGAAGCATTTCATCCTTCACCCAACTGAACCGTGGTTCAAAGTCCAGGGCTTTCTCCAGTACCCGGATGGCACTGTTCAGGTCTCCGGTCTTCTCATAGGAATTGGCCAGGGAAACCAGGGTGCTCAGGTAAAGCCAGCGGTAATTGTTGGGCATCCCTGCTTCCAGCAGCCGGATCGCCATGGAATAGTGCTCGATGGCATCGGTTTTTGATCCACCGAATATGGGCGGAGTGAAAAAGGCGGCATTGCCTTTTTCTATCCAGACCCTGGGATTGGTCCGGTCGGCTTCCAGGGCTTCGTCGATGCGGCGGTAACTCCTCGGACCGAGCTGGACGCTGCGGATCGGCCGCAGGGTGATGCGGAAGGCCAGGAAGGCCCCCTCGAAGGCCAGGGAGCCGGACTTGTAAGCAGGGTGTTTTTTAAGCTCTTCCAGGTTTTTCTCGGCACGCTCCAGGTGGTACTCCCCTTGCTGCTTGTCGTCAGATCCCAGGTAATACCCGATCAGTCCGTATTGCGCCAGCAAAATATCGTATAGCAGCGCGGGCTCGGGCCGGCGGACATACGCAGCCTCCATCGACCGCAGGGTGTTGGTCCACTGAGGCATGCGGTTCAGTACATAGGCCTCGTAGATCTGGTTCTGGTAACGCTCACGCATCTCCCGGTCAGCTTGTGCAACGGCCTGGCTGGAGAACCATCCGACGAAAAAAAGAAAAAGTATGATACGGTTTGCCATGTCTACATTCCTGCCTTTCCAGGTCGTTTTACGGTGGATGCGGTTCCACAACCCGGTAAATACAACCAG
>SLSG01000276.1 GCA_007130545.1 Bacteroidales bacterium
GGAAGTCAAAATAGCCTTCAGGCATGACCGGCAGTTCCCCCAACTGTGCCAGGCGTTGCTGCATCATTGGGTATTCAATCAGTTTCTGGTATTTGTCATACAAGATCTGGCTTTCCATGAAATGAACAAAAACGGGGCTCAGGTCGTTGGCAGCTTCCCATGAATCCAGAAAGGCAAACTTCTGTAAGGCAACACTGTCGACCAGCATGAAGAATGTAACAGGGTCCAGCATACGGATCTGTTCAGCCATGAACCGCTCACCTAAACGGGGCTCCAGTTCGCGCTGGAAGTCCATGAGAAAATTATTGGCCTGCCCCCCCCGGCCAGAGAATCGTATGGTCTCAAAAAGATCGGAGGCATTGCCTTCAAGCCGGACCTGGTAGCCCGGTTCCAGAAACACCGGAATGTTTGTCCGGCCCGCCCTTATCGTACCGAATACGTCTTCATCGAAATCGAACGCCAGCGCAAAAGATCCTTCTTCATCAGGTTCGATATCCAACACCACCCGGTCATTGTTAATGAACTCATTCAGGTAGGTGAATTCAAGCCTGGTGTCCTCATGCCCTTCCAGTGTGCCGCTCAACAGCACGGAAGAAGAAGGCGCCCGGGTGCAGGCAAAGATGCCCGCAAGCATAATCAGGAATAACAGGTTTCTCATTTGGTTCTTAAGGTTTTAGTGATCAGCAATTTCTATCTGCAAAAGTAAGGGAAAATTCTGTAAATATCCGCATGCCTGGATACATCAAATTAAAAAGGATGCGTACATTTGTCGCAATTTTAGCATTTTTTTAAACTTTCCCCCTCATGGGTCAGACAAAGTTCAGCTGTTTTTTGATTTTGCTTTTGCTTGGAACCAAAGGCGTTGTGGCTGAAAATCCCGATCAGGCCATCGCTTTTCGTTTTGGCGGTTACATCCATGCGGAATTTTTTACAGACAGCCGCCGTATGCTGAGTGCCCGGGAGGGCAATGTCCCCCTTTACCCTGGCCGGGTGTTGGAAGACCCAGACGGGAATGATCTGAACGCAGTGCGCTCCACCACATTCTCCCTGCTGTCCTCACGCTTGTACGCCGGGATCTCCGGTCCGATGCTACTTGGCGCCCGCTCTTCGGCCTTGTTCGAAGTCGACTTTCTGGGTACCGGTCCGACTACATTCAACCTGGTCCGCATCCGCCACGCATTCGTCCGCTTCAACTGGGAAAACACCGAATTGCTGGCCGGCCAGTACTGGCACCCGCTGTTCATTGTCAGCTGCTATCCGGGCGTAGTCATGTTTGGTGGCGCTGTACCCTACCACGTATTGAACAGGGGTCCCCAGCTCCGTCTTACACACACCGCCGGTCCCCTGACCCTGGCAGGCATGCTGGTCACTCAAAGCGACTTTGCCTCTCCCGGTCCCGATGGAACGGGTAGCACATATATCCGCAACAGCGGAATACCAGAAGTATTCGGGCAAGCCATTGTCCAATGGCCAGACTTCCTGGCCGGAGGGTCTTTGGGCTACCTGAGCCTCCGCCCAAGGACCACCACGGGGAATGGGTACCTGTCTGCCGAAACCATGGAAAGCTTTTCGGGGAACCTCTTCATCAGGGTTCAAATACCTGCCATATCGGTGAAGGTTCAGACGATCTACGGTCAGAACATGGCCCACCTGGTCATGCTGGGTGGGTACGGGGAGGCGGACCTGATCGATCCGGAAAGGCAGATTTATGATTTTACCGGGATACGGGCATGGTCGGCATGGACCGACCTTGAGACACGTACGCAGCCTTTCCGCGCCGGCTTGTTTGCCGGTTATTCCCGAAATCTGGGGTCCGACAAACCCATTACCGGCAGCAGCTGGGCGAGAGGATCCGATATCGACCGGATGTTCCGTATCTCTCCACGCATCCAGATGGTGTACGGCAGCACTTCCTTCGGACTGGAACTGCTGTACGATGTAGCATATTACGGCAAGCCGGATCAACAATTCGGCTTCGAAGAAACCACTCCGGCTGGCAACACCAGGCTGCTGGCCGCCATTCGATACGGATTTTAAACAAAATGAAACGCATACTGCCAGTCCTGATTCTCGCCACTTATCTCCTTCCTGCGCCCAGGGCGCAGGGACAGGAGATCGACATGAGCAAGCTGGTCGATGGCCAGCATTTTTCCTGTGAAAAAATTGCGCTTGCACTCACCGGAATGATTCCGGATTATCACCGGGACAATGCCTCAGACAGCATTTTTTCGCTGCTGGCCTTCTGGCAACATCATTGCGAAGGACCTGAACCGCTCGTGCGTTTCCGCATTTTGTACACGATAGAAACGGCCACCTTTTCGGACGATTGGTATCCGGACAATATCCTGAACCTGCTTTATGATTACGAAGATATGGTCACCACCCATGATGACGGGCCCTGGTATTATGACCATTTCGACCGGGAGTACTTCATGGTGGATGAGGACTTCAGCAAGTTCACCCGCGACCTGGCCGTTAACCTGAAGCAGCACTCAGACCTGCAGCCGGTGGAGCGTTTTTTCCTGGATTTCTATTCCCACGATTTCCGCAAGGCTTTTGATGCGCTGGAAAAGGGGACACTAAAGGGCAGCCGGATTGACTCCCTTTACCGAGAAAGGACACACAGGGTGCTCACCGCCAGCAAACGCTACCTTGGGGCGTATCTGGGACTCTGGAAACCGGGCGGGAACCTGTCCACCCTGGGCAATCACCCCCAGATCGGGTTCTTCTCCGGAGCGACCCACAACAGGGCGGTATTCAGCTTCAATTTTTTAATGGGGTTTGGCCGTGCCGCCAACCCCTACCATGTGGTGGCCAACAATGCCCTGTTCACCAGCGAAAATTATCTGAGCCTGCACCTTGGATTTGATGGCGGATTGGCGATCGTAAAAACTTCAGGGTCCGCCCTCATTGCGAGTGCCGGACTGGCCTATGAGGGATTTGAGTCCCTCTCGCTCGGGCAACAGGAGCAATATGAAATATCGAACTTCATCGGTACATTCAATCTGAACCTGGGCCTGCAATACAGGTTCATGTTTTTCGACGGCAGTTTCTACGGGCTGCAGGCCAAATACCATTTCGTCAACTACAAAAACCCCGGGGGTACAGACTTTTCGGGAAATGTGGTAACAGTCGGTCTCCTCTTCGGGCTGGCTTACTGAGTACTTTGATGAAGTGTACTTTACTTTAATGCATGCATAGGGAGGGAAAGATGCCGGGTTTTAAGATCAGCGGGTTGACCGACAAGGAAAAGCTTACCTTTTCCCTGCATATGTCGTATTCCATGATCGAAGGGGTGCTGGCCGGACTGATCGTGCTGAATGAGTTTGTCTTCGTGAAGAGCCTCCTGGGTTCAGGCTACCAGGCCAGCCTGCTTTTCCAGTTCGCCACCGTGGTGTTCATTTTGCTGATTTTTTTCAATGAATTCCTCCGCCGTGTCCGAAACAAGAAAAGGCTGCTGCACCGTGCCGCCATACTGACCAGGCTACCACTGCTGCTTCTGTTCTTTTTTCCGAGAAGCCAGGAGCTGCTCACAGGCACTTCCATTTACCACCTGCTGTTCCTGGCCATATTTCTGATCTACTATCTGGCCAACCCCATCGTGTTCCCCATCATCAACCTGTTCCTGAAAAACACATACAGCCACGACAACTTCGGACGCCTGTACGGCTATGCCACCACCGGCAAGAGCATCGTAACCATGGCAACAACCTTCGTATATGGGTGGATGCTGGACCTGGACAACTTTGTGTTTGTTTATGTATTCCCGGTGGCCGCAGTGCTGGGGGCCATCTCGATATTCCTTCTGGCAGCCATCCCCTACCGGGAGGAGGCCATCGAGCGTCCTGCACAAACCATTTGGCAGGGCATCAAACAATCCATCGGGGATATGTCGGATATCCTGAAAAAGAATGCACCCTACCGGCATTTCCAGACCGGCTTCATGTTTTACGGATTCGGGTTCATGGGGTCTTATACGGTCATCATCCTGTTTTTTGAATTCGGACTCGGACTCAGTTACTCCAGTGTGGCCTTTTACCGGAACGCTTACAGCCTGCTTTCGATCCTGATGATTCCGTTCTTTGGCAAACAGATCGGCCGGATCGACCCCCGGCGTTTTGCAGCCATCTCCTTTTTCTCGATGTTCCTGTACATCCTCTCACTGGCCCTGACGAATTACTTTCCTTCCTTCGTGGAGTTCTGGGGCATCAAGCTGTACTATATGATGATTCCCTATATACTGTTTCATAGTGTCTTTGCCGCCACCATGGCTTTGCTGTGGAGCATCGGATCGGCCTATTTCTGTGCTCCGTCGGAGGCGGGGACCTACCAGTCCATCCACCTGGGAATGACCGCCCTGAGGTCTTTATTCGCCCCGGTACTGGGGGTGCTGTTCTATGAGCTATGGGGTTTTACCGCCGCTTTCGGGATCGCCATGGCCAGCCTGCTGACCGGGGTCTTGATCATGCGTTGGTCAGCAAAGCATTTCCCGCTGATGAAAAAGGAGGTGCTGGAGCATTGAATCCGCCAGCCGGGTGGCAGTAAACCATCCGACGAAAAAGATCAGAACGAAAAAGATCAGGATTTGGCTTTATCATACCACTTGATGAACCTTGAATAAAAGATGATAAACAGCGTCACGAACAGGCTGACCACTGCCGATGGCAAGGCCACTCCCGGCTGGGAACCGAAAAAGCTGAACGCCACCACGGCCGCAAAGGCGCTGCTTTTGGTCACCATAAGCAAGGTGCTGCTGACAACGAACGGCCTGGGCTTCCCCAGCCTGTCCATCGCTACGTGGTAGACAAAGCCCATCACGTACATGGCCACGACCACCACCACCGATATTTTGACCACCGATACGGGCTGGGAGAAAAACAGCGGGGCGCTCATCCCCATGATCGGGGCGACCACGAGGAAGAAACCCCATTTAATGAACGTATCGCGAACCTTCTCCACCCCGGGCAAAAGGCGTGGATGTCGCAGAAAACGGCTGATCACCAGCGGGATGACAATCAGTTTGACCAGGATCTTCAGGATCTCTGTCGGATGGATCAGGGATTGTCCGATGAAAATCAATAAGATGGCCGGTGTCAGCAGCATGGCCAGCAGATGCAGCCCGAACACCCCGGTAACCGAAAAATGGTCATCCCCCTTGAGCATGGCCGCAAAAGGAACTGCTGAAGGACCCGGGGGCGCTGCAGCCAGCAGAACAAAACCCGTGAAATAGGCGGCATGGGCCTCCCCCCGAAAAAACAACCATGCCAGTCCGATCAACACCGTCCCAAAAACAAAATAATTCAGCAAGGTTGCCAACAGCAACGGCCTGAGTACATTGTGGAAGGGCACCCAGCTTTTAAAGGAGAACCCGGTGGTCGAAAAGACCATGACCAATGCCAGGGAATACACGGAAATATCGGCCAGGAATTTTGTCCGCTCCCCCAGTGTGAGTCCGACGACAATGGCAAGCACCAACACAAAATCCCGGTGATTGACGATCTTGAGTATCCCTTTCATCTGCTTTTGTCAGGTGGTTTTATTAAATTTGCTATGCCCAGCTACTAAGGTAACAAGGATTTTTTTATCATGAATGTATTTTATGCCCCTTCGGCCGACCA
>SLSG01000230.1 GCA_007130545.1 Bacteroidales bacterium
ATGATAAACAACTTCAAGAGCTTACAGCAGCGGGAACTGTTCAGGACTCTCACCTGATTCCCTTTTCATCCGGGGCATCCGACTGGATTCCGGAACCTGTTGCCGATGCAAAATTAATAAAATTCCGGTCCGCTGAAATAAATCAGGGTGCGATTACGATTTTTTTGAGGAAGTGCTGTTCCCGGCCCAGGAGCCTGAGCAGGTAAACCCCGGAAGGCAGGAGGGGTAAACTGATGGGGGAAGCTGTGGCCATGGGATGGATTTTAAATACCAGGTGTCCGCAAAGACTGTATACCTCGAGGAGTCTGATCTCCGTGGGTGATTCGAACCAAAGCTGGTCTTTCGCCGGGTTGGGATACACCCGGAACCGGGAACCCTCTTCCGGGTCTGACACCCAGACCCCGGTTTCGCCCCATATTTTTTCTGCAAGCTCCGGTTTGTCAATGAAAGGGTTTCGGTTTCCCTGTATCTGGTAGACGGCATGGTTTCTGAGAATCTCCTTCTGGCTGACCGGGTCGTTGGCATGCCATTCCAACAACATGCCGATGGCCCATTCCCGGTAGGCGGGATATCTGTTTGGCGCCAGCATGGTCTGAGCCTCCGGACTATAGTCCCAGGCTGCGACCTGGTCCTCATACCGGGTGACCATATACAGAAAGGTGCGTGCCAGGTCTCCCTTGTAATCGTCAACCGGCTCAAAGGCGGGGCCGTCGTAGCCCGGGAGGCTGTTTTGACCGAGTTTCCCGCCATTCATGCTGGTCCACGATGGTTCAGGTACCACCCCATAGGGGAAATTGTCCCGCACCGCATTCACCCATTTGTCTGCCGGGTAAATATGGTGCAGGTCCGTGTTCATCGGGTTGACCGCTCCCCCGAACCAGGAGCGGGGCATGCTGTGCTCCCGGTTGTAGACTTCTCCTTCCGTGTTGCCGCCCAGTCCACGGTCCTGGTCCTCAAAAAAAGAATACAGATAAGGAGCCTCTCCGCAGGGTACATCCGAGTACATATCCCATACATGTCCGTCAAACCGCATGTCGGTGGACTCGAAATGTTCCCAGATGCTGGCGTAAGACTGTACAGTATGTTCCCTGATGATCTCGTATACACGGGTCTTTAGCTCTTCCCCATGGCCGGTCGTCCCGTCATAATAGCCTTCCGGGACCAGGTCCCCAATCCCGCTACCCGTAACGCTCAGGGCGACACTTTCCGTGTTGTCTGACCAGTGGGTAATGTGGCCCGTTTTCTTTCCCGTTTCCAATGGAAAAAACCGTACAAAGACCCTGGTTTCCTCCAGGAGTCCGTCGTCAGACCGCAGGACCATGCTTTGGTCAAAGCCTTCGTGGCAATGCAGCGAAACCCGGAAGGGCCCGCTTACGGAGATATGCAATTCTTCGTCAATACCATTGGCCTGCAGGTCATACCACTGCACATCCGAAAAATGGCCCGGGTAAACCTCCCGGAAATCAGGCAGTGCGGCAACCGAAATCCGAATGCCCTCTTCCGTATTGGTTGCAGCAATGTGGCAGGCCGCCGGAGAAAGCGGATAGCATCCGACGAAAAAAAACAGAAGCAACAAAGTGGTGCAGGGGCAACGGGACATGCGTGGTGTTTTGCCAGTAAATATAGCAAAAACATGGGTTTTCATGGGGCAATTCCTATGGCTCCCTGGTGGTCCTGGCCCTGGGGTGGAAGGATATCAGGTTTTCCCGCAGGTATTCCCGGTCAAGATGGGTATATATTTCGGTGGTGGTGATGGACTCGTGCCCGAGCATATCCTGTACTGCCCTGAGGTCAGCGCCTCCCTCCACCAGGTGGGTGGCGAAGCTGTGGCGGAAGGTGTGGGGACTCACGGTCTTTTTGATCCCGGCTTTTCCGGCAAGTCCCTTGATAATCTGAAACACCATCTCCCGGCTGAGTTTGCTGCCGAATCGGTTTAAAAACAGGTAATCTTCCTGGCCCTTTTTCACCGGGTCCTGTTGCCTGGCAGATTGGAGGTAAAGCCGTATATGCTTCATGGCTTCGCGGCCGATGGGCACCAGGCGTTGCTTGTTGCCCTTCCCGGTGACCCGGACAAAGGCGGCATCCATCTGTATGTCTGATATTTTCAGGTTTACCAGTTCGGAAACCCTCAGTCCGCATCCATACAGGGTCTCCACAATGGCCCGGTTGCGCTGGCTCCCCGGCTGGCTGAGGTCAATGGCGTCGATCACCCGTTCAATCTCCTCAAGCGACAGAACCTCTGGCAGCTTGCGGCTCATGCGCGGGGTCTCCAGCACGGTGGCCGGATTGTGGTCCATGACCCCTTCCAGCACCAGGTATTGGAAGAACGCGCGGATCCCGGAAACGATGCGTGCCTGGGTCCGGGCCCCGACCCCGAGGGAGGCAATCCACCTGATAAAGCCTGTGAGCATGGGCCCGGAGATCCCGGATGGCTGTGCGGGTCCGCCTTGAAGCTCTGTGTAGCGTATCAGCTTTTGCAGGTCTGTCAAATAGGCCTTGATGGAGTGCTCCGACAAGGTGCGCTCCAGCTTCAGGTGGCTTTCAAATCCCCTCTGCCAGTGTTGCCAGTTCATCAAACAAAGTTACTACCTTTGACCTGCGCAAGTAAAATATTTCAGCTTTGGGACATTATTTTTCAATTTTTACCGCCGTATTCTACCGGCCTGGGCAGGCTTTCAGGCTTGCTGCCGGCCAGGAAGCGGATGCCCGGAGGATGTTTTTTTGTTATGGGCTGCCGCTGCTTGTGGTGGCCTCAGCCGGGAGAATGATGGCCTCGACGGCCGCCGGCGGAAATTGGCTGGCAGGACTGACAGTGTTTTTGGTTAATCTTTGCGCCTATATCGTGGCGATTTTCCTGGGCGCTTACCTTGTTAGCAGGCTGGCAGTACCTTTCAGGTCAGAATCTGACCGGTCCCTGACCCTGAAACTGATCCTCGTGGCCTTTACGCCATTTTTGATTTCCCAGCCACTGACGGCCATTTCTCCCCACCTGCGGGTGCTCGGGTTTCTGGCCCTGGCCTACACCGTGTTGCTGTTTGGAGTCGGACTAAAGCCCATGCTGCAGACCCCTCCGTCTAAGGTTTCCGGCTATTCCCTGGTGGCGTTTTTTATCCTGCTGGGTATCGCCTGGGTGGTGAACCTGGTTTTGTCAGGATTGTTTATTTTTTTTCTTTAACTTTATCAGATATTCAGGTATGAAACTTTCTTCCGGAAACCCGATACGCTATATTCTGCTGCTTGCAGTCCCCCTCCTTTTGCTGGCCGCTCTGTTTTTCCTGCTTCCTGCCCGGGAGCCGGTCCCGGAATTGGTCATCGAAGTCGCAGAGGAACCACCTGAACTGGATGAATTTGGATTTGAGCTGGGCGTCTACCAGGTTGATTCGGGGGTCGTGGCCCCCCGCCAGACCCTTTCGCATGTATTGGCCCGGTTTGAAATGGGGCCTGCCGAGGTGGATGCGATTGCCGGACGTATGCAGGAGGTGTTCAACCCGCGGCGGATCCGTGCCGGGCAGCCATACTACGGGTATTATGATGCGGAAGACCCGGCATCTTTGCGTTATTTTGTTTATGAGATCTCCCTTTTGGAATACCTGAAAATCGGGTTTTCGGATACACTGGAGGTTCTCAGGGGGCAAAAGGAAATGCAGACAAGGCAGCGGACTGCCAACGGCATCATCACCTCTTCCTTGTGGAATGTGTTGCGTGACCATAACCTGCATCCGGAGCTTGCCATCCGAATGTCAGAAGTGCTGGCCTGGGAAGTCGATTTTTACCGTATCCAGCATGGCGACCGCTTCAAGGTTGTTTACCGGGAGGACTTCACCGGCGATCGCTCGGCAGGCGTTTCCGGGATTGATGCCATTTTCTTTATACACCAGGGCCGGGAGATCCTCGGGTTTCACTTCGAGCAGGATACAATCAGTGGGTTCTTCAACCCCCTGGGGGACAACCTGCGCAAGGTGTTCCTGAAGGCCCCGCTGGAGTTTGGCCGCATCAGCTCGCGTTATTCCACCAGTCGACTGCATCCCATCCTGAACGAGCGCAGGCCGCATTACGGAACGGATTATGCTGCACCACACGGCACCCCGATCCTTGCAGTGGGAGATGGGGTGGTAACGCAGACCAGCTACACATCCGGCAATGGGAACTTTGTCCGCATCAGGCACAATTCCGTGTATGAAACCCAATACCTGCATATGTCCAGGTTTGGAAACGGGATCCGTCCGGGTGTCCGGGTAAGCCAGGGCCAGGTGATCGGCTATGTCGGCAGTACCGGACTGGCCACAGGTCCCCATGTATGTTTCAGGTTTTGGAAAAACGGGCAGCAGGTCGACCACCTCAGGGAAGAATTCCCCAGTGCCGATCCATTGCCGGAGATTCACATGGAAGCCTTCGGGGAGAAGCGGGACAGTTTGATGCGCATCCTGAACACCATTGCATTCCGGGATGCACTTCCCATTTAATTGACCTTACTGGTTCTTTCCCCGGATTTTCTTGTTTTTATTTGTCGGATAGCGCCTCACGGAGGCGGACGAGCTTCTCCAGGAGGGGCCGGAGTTTGTCCAGCTTCAGCATATTGGCACCGTCTGATCTGGCCTTTTCAGGATCCATATGGGTTTCAATGAACAGTCCGTCTGCACCTGCGGCGATCCCTGCACGGGCCATGGTGTCGATCAGGTGGGGGAGTCCGCCGCTTACCCCTTTCTCCTGGTTGGGCTGCTGCAGGGAGTGGGTAACGTCAAGTACCACGGGCACCTGGAGGGCCTGCATGATGGGAATGCCCCGGAAATCCACCACGAGGTCTCCATACCCAAAGGTGGTTCCCCGCTCCGTCACCATGACATGCTGGTTGCCGGTAGAGCGGACTTTTTCCACGGCGTAGCCCATGGCATCAGCCGACAGGAACTGCCCCTTCTTAATATTGACCGCCTTCCCCGTATGTCCGGCAGCCAGCAAAAGCTCGGTCTGCCTGCAAAGGAAGGCGGGAATCTGCAATACATCCACCCGCCTGGCGGCCATATAGGCTTCCTCGCTGGTGTGGATGTCTGTGAGCACAGGCAGGTCAAAGGTTTTGCGGATCTCTCCCAGAAGGTTCAGTGCGATCTCGTCTCCCATGCCGGAAAAACTGTCCAGCCTGGAGCGATTGGCTTTTTTATAAGAAGCCTTAAAGATATAGGGGATATCCAGATCACGGGCAATCTGCAGAACTTTTTCGGCGATCTCGAATCCCATTTCCTCATCTTCCAGCACACAGGGGCCGGCAACCAGGAAGAACGGTCCGCCAGCTTTCTCTTTTACCGAAAGTATTTTTTCAAGTGTCGGATGCATAGGTATTGTTTTGGCCTGTTTCCAATTCAAAATGAACAGCCAGCCAAACGCACTCAGGATCTTTGCTGGTGTAAGAGACCCGGTGCTTTTGTCCGGCTTTTATTAGCAGGTGATCACCTTTCTGCAGATGCATGAGGTGTCCGTTTTCAAACTCAAGGCTGGCCTTTCCCCGGAGGAGCAGAACCCACTCATCCAACTCCTGGTCATACCAGTGATCCGGTTCGCTTACATGGCCCTTGCTGATGATCCTTTCAATGCGG
>SLSG01000117.1 GCA_007130545.1 Bacteroidales bacterium
CGTCATTTTTCAGACGTGTCAGCAATGGGTAGATGGTACCCTCAACCACCAGCAATTTGGAATCCTTGAGCGTCTGTATCAACTCAGATGCATATGCCTCCTTTGCGGATAGAATGGAGAGAATGCAAAACTCAAGTACCCCTTTGCGCATTTGGGCCTGTGTATTTTCCAGGTTCATATCGATGAATTTTTTTACAAAGCTAATACAAATATAGTACCATGCAAAGCAAAGTACCATGTTTTTTAAAATTATTTTTAGCTAGCACCCGGAAACGCCTGCCAGTCGTGGGCTTTGGCTTCCCGTGGGCCAACCCATAGCGGGTAGCACTGCGCTGAGGGCATTTAGCTTCCCGAAGGGAAGGTGCAGCCCGAAGCGTAGTTGCTACCTGCGATAGCCGAAGGTCCGAAATCCCAAGGAGCGGGCATATCCGGGGTGAGAACCTTGGCGGGCTGAAGGGCCGGCGCAGTTCGAACCCCGGATATGCCCGCGACCGACAAAATGGCAGTCATTCCCCGATGGCACAGGCTTTGATTTCACTCCGGCATCAAATACACGCTGTGCGCGTCAGTAAATCACCCCGCACAAGCCATATCCCTTACCATAAACAGATAAACCAAATAAACCGAACCATGCACAAAGGAAAAATCAACGTCCAGACCGAGAACATCTTCCCCATCATCAAGAAATTCCTGTACTCAGACCATGAGATATTCCTCAGGGAGTTGATATCCAATGCCGTGGATGCCACCCAGAAAGTAAAGACATTGTCTTCCCTGGGGGAGTTCAAGGGGGAGTTGGGTGACCTGACCATTGAGGTCGTCCTGGACAAGGAAGCCAAAACCCTGACGGTGAAGGACAAAGGAATCGGGATGACTGCTGAGGAAGTGGATAAGTTCATCAACCAGATCGCATTTTCAAGTGCCGAGGAGTGGGTGGAGAAATACAAGGGCCAGTCGGAGTCCAATCCGATCATCGGACATTTTGGCCTGGGATTTTACTCTTCCTTCATGGTGGCACGCCAGGTCGACATCCATACCAAGTCTTATAAGAAAAACCAGAAAGGGGTACACTGGTCATGTGACGGTACGCCTGAATATGCGCTGGAGGACAAGCCGCGCAGCCAGAGGGGGACCGACGTGGTGCTGCATATTGCATCCGACTCTGAGGAATTTCTGGAAGAGGCAAAAATACTCGGACTGCTGAAAAAATACTGCAAGTTCCTGCCTGTTCCGATTGTGTTCGGCACGGAGAAGGAGTTGGTGAAGGAAAAGGATGAGAAAGGGGAGGAGCAGGAAAAGACCATTGAAAAACCCAGGATCATCAACAATGTGAAGCCTGCATGGACACAGAAACCATCCGACTTAAAGCATGAGGATTATAAAAAGTTTTACCGGGAACTGTACCCCATGGGTTTCGAGGAGCCCCTGTTTCATATTCATCTGAATGTGGATTATCCGTTCGCACTGACTGGCATTCTGTATTTTCCGAAGGTCAAGCAGAATTTTGAAGTTCAGCGTGACAAGATTCAGCTATACTGCAACCAGGTGTTCGTGACCGATACCGTGGAAGGTATTGTGCCGGACTTTCTGACTTTGCTGCACGGGGTCATTGACTCCCCGGACATCCCGCTGAACGTCTCCCGCAGCTTTTTGCAGAGCGACGGCAATGTGAAGAAGATCAGCAGCCATATCACCAAAAAGGTGGCTGACAAGCTGGAGGAGCTATTCAAATCCAATCGTGAAGACTTTGAGAAGAAGTGGGATGACATCAAGATTTTTATCCAGTACGGGATGATCTCGGATGACAAGTTCCGGGAGCGGGCCATGAAATTCTGCCTGCTGAAGAACACCGGGGGAAAGTATTTTACTTTTGAAGAATACCGTGACCATATTAAGACTGCCCAGACAGACATGGACAAGAAAATTGTGCATATTTATGCCACCAATGCCGAGGCACAGCACAGCTTTGTCGAATCGGCCAGGGAGAGGGGATACGATGTGCTATTGCTTGACACCCCGATTGATTCCCATTTTGTGAATATGCTGGAAACGGAGCTGGAATCCGTGTCTTTTGTCCGCGTCGATGCCGAGGTCACCGATAAACTGATCAAAAAGGACGAGGAGATCCCGTCCAAACTGACCCAGGAGCAGAAAGACAAGCTCAAGCCACTGCTGGAGAAATACCTCGACCAGAAACAGTTCAATGTCGCGTTCGAGAACCTCAGCGAGACCGAACAGCCCATCATCATCACCCAGCCCGAATTCATGCGCCGCATGAAAGACATGTCGGCGGTCGGCGGAATGAACTTCATGGGCACCATGCCAGACAGTTACCAGCTGGTGGTGAACAGCAACCACAACCTGGTGGGCAAGTTACTGGAGCAACAGGATGAAGCCATACAGGAAAAGCAGGTCAGACAGCTCATTGACCTGGCCATGCTTTCGAAAAACCTCTTAAAGGGAGAGAAGCTTACCCAATTCATCAGGCGTAGCGTGGATCTGATCTAGGGGGCGCTTTCTTCCGGTGCATCCACTGTCTGTTGGCCGGCTGTGCCATCCAACATTTAAACGACTGTACCAACTAATAAATATATTTGTATTTTAGCTGGAAATATTTCCAGCATGTACGAAGCCTTAACCGCCATGGACCCGGCCACCCTTAATTTCACAGAGGGTGGCCTGTTCGTTTTAAACATCACCATCTCGATCATCATGTTCGGGGTGGCCTTGGAGATCAAGCTTGTGCACTTCCGGGACCTGTTGTCCCGGCCCAGGCCGGTGCTTGCGGGAGTCTTGTCCCAGTTTCTGCTGCTGCCTGCTGTGACTTTTCTGCTGATCATGGTTTTCTGGAAAAACATGACGGTCGGAGTGGCCATGGGCATGATTCTGGTGGCCTCATGCCCGGGTGGGAATGTGTCGAACTTTATATCCACCCTGGCAAAGGGAAACCCGGCACTTTCGGTCAGTTTGACCGCCATCGCCACCATTTCGGCCATCTTCATGACACCCCTGAACTTTATGATCTGGGGAAGCCTTTACGATCTCCTTGGTCCATGGTCGAACAACGAACTGCTGCAGGAACTGCGCATTGACCCGGTGGCCATGTTCAAGATCGTATTCATCCTGCTGGGCGTTCCCATCGTGCTGGGGATGCTTACCAACCACTTCCTGCCCAGGTTTACCGAATTCGCCAAGAAGCCAATCCGCATTTTTTCCATCATCTTTTTCATGGGCATGCTGGGGATCATGTTCGCCAACAATTACGACCACTTCATTCAGCACATCCTTTGGATCTTGCTGATCGTCTTTATTCATAACGGGATCGCCATTTCGTCCGGCTACGGACTGGCTTCCGTGTTCAGGCTGAATGCCCAGAACCGCAAGACCGTGGCCATCGAGACCGGGATACAGAATTCCGCACTCGGACTGGTCCTGATTTTCAACCCGGCTATTTTCCCGCAGCACCTGGCCCTGGGTGGCATGGCCATCGTGGTGGCATGGTGGGGGATATGGCACATTTTGGCCGGACTGAGTGTGGCCACCATTTGGAGAAGGGTCTCCTGATGATTGTCGGATACATTAATTGACTTCTATGGGCAGGGCCATAAAGGGACATCTTTTCCGGGATTCGTGGCTTTGGAAAATCCTGGCAGCCTATATCTTTTTTCTTCACCGGCTTTTCTACAAAGTGATTGTGGTGGAAGGGAAGGAACATATTCCCAAAGACGGTCCCCTGATCTTTGCGCCCAACCACCAGAATGCGCTGATGGATCCGCTGGCGGTCCTCTTTGCCGCCTCCCGCCAGATCGTTTTTCTGGCCAGGGCCGACATCTTCAGGAACCGGTTTCTGCGGCCTGTATTTCACAGGATGAAGATCCTGCCGGTTTACCGGATTCGCGACGGGAAAGACAAGCTAAAGCAAAACGAACAATCGTTCGACACGGTGGTGGAACTGCTGGCGCATGGGCGGTCTGTCGGACTCTTTCCGGAAGCGGAGCACTCCAACAAGCGACACCTGCTTCCATTGAAGAAAGGGGTACCCAGGCTGGCTTTCCTGGCCGAGGGGAAGCATGCCTTTAAACTGGGACTGAAGATTGTACCTGTGGGAATTTATTACAGCCACTACGAATCCATGGGCTCTGTGCTGCACCTGAAGTTCGGTACGCCCCTGGCTGTTTCGGATTTCCGGGATGCTTTCCTGGAGTCCCCGCAAAAGGCCCACCTGGTGATGCGCGACGAACTCAGCAAGGCACTGAAATCACTGGCCATTGACATCCGGGACCTGGACTGGTATGAAACCTATGACACGATCCTGATATTGCGCACAAAAAAACTGGCGCAGGAGAAAACCCCGGCGAAAAATTTCCGGGTCAGGGAGTTCGAAGCACGGAAGGAAATCATCCGCCGGCTCGATGCCCAGCAGGAAAAGCAACCCGAAAGGATGGAATCCCTCAGGGAGAAGGTCAGCCGTTTCCTGGCCATGGCCAGGAAATTCAACATCAGGGGCAACCTGCTGGCAGAACCCCTGCGCAGTCCGACAAGGCTCTACCTGGCCACCCTGCTATCCCTGCTCAGCCTGCCGGTGTTCCTGTATGCCCTGGCCAATAACCTCCCGGGCTACTCTATACTACAGCGACTGATCCGCCGGTTTAAGGACAGACAGTTTCACAGTTCCGTGAAGTTTTTGTGGGGGGCGTTCTTCCTGCCGGTGTTTTATCTCCTGCAGACCATGCTGGTGCTGCTGATCTTTAAAAATAACTGGATCGCCCTGTATTACGCACTTTCCCTGCCGGTAACCGGACTTTTTGCGCATTGGCTTTATATGCGTTACAAGGTGGTACTGGGAAGATGGAAGCTGGTTCGACTCCGTAAAAAGTCCCCCGGCCAGCTAGACAGTTTCCTCGAACTTAGAAAAAGCATCCACGATGATGTGGATTTTCTGCTGGGTTTGTAACCACCCGAACGGGAGAATATTAACCGACACCTCTGATCCGTAGACCCAACCAGCCATTGATTGCAGGCCTGGACGCGGTTAGCTGTTCAACACGAATGTAATGAACACAGATCCCTCAATCCCTGTCTCCACGGCCAGTTTGGGATAGCGCAGGTTTTTTGTGTGGCCTCTACATCAAAAACCACTTCTTCAGTGACCGTCGCCTGGTCCTCAACGATTACCAATTGCTGCAGGTTTTGGGGTGGTGTTGGCGGCGGTGGCTGCTCCGGCCTGGTAATAGGTACCGTTTCTTCCTCGAACGGGACCCAGTGGGCCGATGCCAGTTCATAATACGGTTTGTCATGGGTTTTCCAGTGAAAGGCCAGTAATACAAACCCCATGGCGCATGTCAATCCGATTTCCAGGAAAAGGAAATGACAGGAATCCAGATCTGCCCGTTTGTTTTTTTCATTTTTTTTAAAATAAAATTGGTGGTTTATAAATTTTTCGTACTTTTGCACTCCCTATTTAAGGGAAACAAGAACGATCTTTGAAAAAATTGGGAAGCCAAATAGTAGCAAAAATACCCGTTGATTCATTTTGTTTATAATGAGATGAGTCGGCAACGATGATAA
>SLSG01000036.1 GCA_007130545.1 Bacteroidales bacterium
AAAGGAGGACCGCTTCAGGTTTCTGACCATCACGGGAAATATGGCCGGGCGCACATAATCCCTGAAGTAGTGCCTCAGGAACTCCTTTTGCTGGTCTGACAGTTGCTTCTCGTTGACAAGGAAAATATTCTCGGCTTCCATTTCCCGGATCAAATCCCGGTGTATGCCGTCAAAGCGTTCCTGCTGCTTCAGGTTGATCTTGTTGATCTTGCGCAGGACCCTCTCGGGGTTGTCTTCCAATATCCCTGGCTCAGAACGCTGTATATCGGTCAACCGCCGAACGGTGGCCACCCTTACCCGAAAAAATTCATCGAGGTTGTTGGAGAAAATACCCAGGAACCGCAAGCGCTCGATCAGCGGTAAGCGCTCATCTGCGGCTTCCTGCAGCACCCGCTCATTGAACGATAACCAGCTGATTTCACGGTTGATGAATTGGTATTTTTTCACGTTTCCAGCATCTTGGGCGTTATCAGGAAATCCACCTGCCTGTCTGCCATGGGCAGCTCCTCCCATTTGTCAGTCCCAATACTTACGCACACCACCCCGGTTGTCGGCAGGTAATCCAGCTTTTGCTCCAAAAATATATTTGCCAGCTGGGTCATGGCAGGGTTGTGCCCCACAAGCATGGCAACCTCTTTGTCGTTTGGCAGTGCCATGGCCAGGTCAAACAGCCCGTCCGACCCATAATAATAGATATTGCTTTCTATCAGTATGTCATGTGCGGGATAGCCCAGCACACCGCCAAGGATCCTGGCCGTCTCAAAAGCCCTGACCGCATGGCTCGATACGATCAGACCGGGCTTGATCCCATTGTCGAGCAGGAATTTTCCCACCCTGGCGGTACGCTCGATGCCCGTTTTTAACAGGGGTCTTTCGTGATCTGCCAGGCCGGGATGCTTCCAGGAAGATTTTCCGTGTCTGACAAGCAGAAGTTTTTTTGCCATATAGCCGGATTTGGTTTAACAGATCAATAGGAGAACAGCGGAAAGCCGCTCATCAGGGCATTCACTTTTCCCTTGACCCCTTCAATCACCTTTTCGTCATCGATGTTGGAGATGACCTCATCGATCAGATCCACGATCTGGACCATATGCGCCTCCTTCAGTCCCCTGGTCGTCACTGCCGGGGTTCCGATGCGGATCCCGGAGGTCTGGAACGGGGAGCGGCTGTCGAAGGGAACCATGTTCTTGTTGATGGTGATATCGGCCAGCACCAGGGTGTTCTCCACTTTCTTGCCGGTGATCTCCGGAAATTTCGATCTAAGGTCAATCAGCATCAGGTGGTTGTCTGTGCCACCCGAAGTCACGTGATAGCCTTTACCGACAAATGCCTTTGCCATGGCCTGGGCGTTCTTCATCACCTGCTGCCCGTATTCCTTCCAGGATGGGGACAGCGCCTCGCCGAAAGCCACGGCTTTGGCTGCGATCACATGCTCCAGGGGTCCGCCTTGCGTCCCGGGGAACACCGCACTGTCAAGCACGGCAGACATCATTTTAATGGCACCCTTGGGCGTTTTCTGTCCCCATGGGTTTTCGAAATCCTTGCCCATCAGAATCATTCCGCCGCGGGGACCCCTGAGGGTCTTGTGGGTGGTGGTGGTGATGATGTGGCAATGCGGCAGGGGGTCGTTCAACAGTTTCGCGGCAATCAGTCCGGCCGGATGGGCAATATCTGCCAGCAGGATGGCACCTATGTCATCAGCAATCTGCCGCATGCGCTTATAGTCCCAGTCGCGCGGATAGGCCGAGGCCCCTGCGATGATCATCTTGGGCTTCTCTTTTTTGGCCACACGTTCCATTTCATCATAGTCGATGGTACCGGTTGATTCTTTCACACCGTAGGCCACCGGCCGGTAAAGGATGCCCGACAGGTTCACCGGGGCTCCGTGCGAAAGGTGCCCCCCATGGCTCAGATCCAGGCCCATAAAGGTATCCCCCGGTTGCAGGCAGGCCAGAAAGACCGCTGCATTGGCCTGTGCACCGCTATGCGGCTGTACGTTCGCCCATACGGCCCCGAACAGTTCCTTCGCCCGGTCAATGGCCAGTTGTTCTGACTGGTCCACAATCTCGCAGCCGCCATAATAACGCCTCCCGGGGTAGCCTTCCGCGTATTTGTTTGTCATCACGCTGCCCATGGCTTCCATCACCTGGTCGCTGGCAAAGTTCTCGGATGCGATCAGTTCCACCCCATGCATCTGCCTCAGACGCTCTTGCTCAATCAAATCAAAAATCTTATGGTCTCTTTCCATCACTATGTTTTAAATGATTACATGTTGAATGCTTGAATCGAATTTCAAAATTAATCATATTTTGCCACATGAAAAATGCTATTTTTACGCCCGAAATCAGTCTTACCAACCAACCCATTTAACACCATGCTTCGTACATTTGTTTTCATTCTGGCCCTGATGTTTTATGCTCCGGGGCTTTTTGCCGGCGAAAAGATCGTCATCCCGCGCTGGCTTGTCATTGAACCCGTAGAGGTGGATTACCCGGCTTTTCACGAAGTCGAGAATACCCAGGGAAAAGCATTTTCAGACAGGGATCTGCTCGGATTTGAATTTATTGACCTTTCCGGCTATCATCCTGCAGAAGGCCTGCGGCTGGATTGGGCCGGCGGGCAGCAACGGACGTGGACCACGGGCCACACGGATGAGAACGGATACCTTGTCCTGGGCGGGGAGGAAGCTCCCGGCAAGCCCCAGCTTGTTTATCTGGCCGCTTATATCCGTGCCGACCGCTGGATCAGCACCCAACTGGAGATCAAGAGTCCCTATATGCTGGAGGCCTGGCTGAACGGCAAGCGCATAGGCACAAAAGCCTCCGTGGAGGAGGAAGAGAATACCATTGGGCGGGTATCCCAGCAACTCAAGCTTACCCGTGGCAACCACCTGCTGGTCATCAAGGCGCTACGGCCTCCGAAAGACGGACTGAATTGGAAGGTGATGGCCAACCTGGAAGTAAAGGAGCCCTATGAAACGACAGACATCCATCCGGATATCCAGCCCGGGACCATCAAAAATATCCACCATGTCATGGACGGGCTAAAGGTCAACAGCATCAACCCCTCCCCTGACGGCTCCATGTACCTGGTCAGTTACAGCCAGTCCCTTCCGCCCTCAGACCAGTCAGAGAGCTGGACGGAGGTCCGTAGTTTTACCAACAACCGCCTGGTCCACTCATTCCGCCACGCCAGGGTTTCCCGGCTGGGCTGGCTGCCCGGGACCAACGCCCTTTCCTATACCACGGTGCGGGACGGAAAGACCACCATCCACTGGCACCACATGGAGACCATGGAGCAGCGCGTCATCGCGGAAGGCCTGGAGAACCTGAGCGGGCTGCGGTGGTCACCCGATGAATCCTTTATCATTTACAGCATTCGGGAAGAAGGGAGCGGCGCAGATGCCACAATGCGCCAGGTGCTGGGCATGCAGGACCGCCCGGGGCACTGGCGGCACCGAAACTTCCTTTTTATGCTGGACGTGGCCTCCGGTGTCAGAACCCGCCTGACGCACGGGAACATCACCACCAACCTGCATGACATCAGCCCGGACGGAAAACAGATCCTGTTCAGCCAAAGCCGGCCGGATTACCAGGAAAGGCCCTATTCAAAGCACGACCTGATGATTCTGGACCTCCAGAACCTGGCGGTCGACACCCTGCTGGCCAACCAGCGCTGGGGAGTCTCCGCCTCATGGTCACCCGATGGCAGGCAGTTGCTGGCGACCGGCGGTCCCTCCGCCTTTGAGGGTGCAGGCGTAAATGTACCGGAAGGCACCATCCCCAACAACTATGATACCCAGGCATACATATACGATTTGGGGACCCGCACCGTACAGTGCATCACATTTGATTTTGACCCCTCCGTTTCCTCGGCCAGTTGGCATCCGCAGACCAACCAGATTTTCCTGCTGACCGTGGATGAGGACTACCAGCGGATCTACAGCTACGACCCACGCAGGGAGCGCTTTTCGCTGTTGGAAACCGGAGTGGACTATGCCGCGGGGATCAATTTTGCCGACCATGCCCCCGTGCTGACCTTTATGGGCAACCAAACCAATGCCCCTCGCAAGGCTTACAAGGTGAACCTGCGCAACCAGCGTGTGGAAGTGCTGGAAGATACGGAAAGCACGAACTACCGTCTGGTAGGCTTTGGAGAAACCGGGAACTGGGACTTTGTGGCCTCCACCGGGGTCGAGGTAAAGGGCAGGTATTACCTCCCACCCGACTTTGACCCGGGAAAGAAATATCCGGTAATCGTTTACTACTACGGAGGCACCACTCCGGTCGGACGTACCTTCGGCGGGCGCTACCCGTTCAACCTCTGGGCCGGGAACGGCTATGTCGTTTACGTGCTGCAGCCCAGCGGGGCCACCGGATTCGGACAGGAGTTCTCCGCTGCACATGTGAACAACTGGGGAATTACCGTGGCGGATGAGATCATCGAGGGGACCCAAAAGTTCCTTGAGGCACATCCTTTCACCGATCCCGACAAGGTGGGTTGCGCGGGCGCTTCCTACGGTGGATTCATGACCATGCTGCTGATGACCCGTACAGACTTGTTCGCCGCTGCCATCTCCCATGCCGGCATCAGCTCTATCTCCAGCTACTGGGGGGAAGGCTACTGGGGATATTCCTACAGTGCAGAAGCCTCGGCCGAAAGCTTCCCCTGGAACAGTCCGGAGATCTACATCGGACAAAGTCCGCTCTTCCATGCCGATAAAATCAACACGCCCCTGCTGCTGATCACCGGCGACAGCGATACCAACGTGCCCCCCGGAGAAAGCATTCAGTTGTACACGGCACTGGAAATCCTCGGCAGGCCGGTGGAGCTGATCCTCGTAAAAGGAGAGGACCATCACATCGTCACCTATAGCAAGCGCATCCAGTGGCACAACACCATCATGGCGTGGTGGGACAAATACCTGAAGGACCAGCCCCAGTGGTGGGAGGACCAGTACCCGCCGAAAAATTATTAACACCGAGCAAAAAAGAGGCTGTCCCTGAAACACGGGACAGCCTCTTTTGTATTGTATCCGGACGGGCAGGATTATAATTCCCTGAGGCGGATGTTGCGGAACCAGACATCATCGCCATGGTCCTGCAAACCGATGTACCCTGGTTCATACTTTCCGAACCAGGGGAATTCGGCAAACTTGCTGCCGGCCACCATGCGCTCCCAGTCTGAGGTGCCCAGATGATACTCCAGCACATTCTCCCCGTTCATGCGGTGCACCACGGTGCCCTTGAACACGATGACCTCCACCTCGTTCCACTCACCTGTCGGACGGGCATTTTGCGGATTGGCCGGAATAAGGTCGTAGAGGGAGCCGGCCTTGCGGTTGCCATCCACACCCATCATCGCATCGAGATGCCCTTCGTTGCAGAGGATCTGCATTTCAGGGGCAGATTTCCAGATGGGCTCATTCTCGATCTCCTGGGCCAGGTAGAAGATGCCGCTGTTGCCTGCCGGAGAGACCTTCCATTCCATTTTCAGATGAAAATC